>CAIXBE010000583.1 GCA_903917595.1 uncultured Rhodobacterales bacterium | reverse complement strand
TGGTGGCGAGAGAGGGACTCGAACCCTCGACCTCACGATTATGAGTCGCGCGCTCTAACCAGCTGAGCTACCTCGCCATCGAGGGGCGGAGTAAGGGGGCCACCGACCGAGGTCAAGGGCAAATCCGCGACTTTCGGGCCGGACCCTGCAGACAGCACCGCGCAACTTACGACCGCGCGACCCTTGGGCGTCCCGAAGCGGTCGCGGTCACCCTGGCCTCGATGAACATCTGCCGGCCTTCGATCTCGACCTGGCGGATGTCGCGGTCCACGACCAGCCGCAGATCGACCGCCCCCGCCGCACGGGCGCGGTCGGAGGCTTCGGCGACCAGCGCATCCTCCAGCGCCTGCAAGGCTGCGTCGGCGGAGGAAAAGCTTTGCAGCCCGCTGGCCAGATGGGCAACAAAGCGGCCCTCGGACGGAGAGGACACCGTCCCCGCCGCTCTTTGGCTGACCTGCCCGGCCACCGCCCCGATGGCATTGGCCACCCCGGCATGTTCGGGCAGGATCATCGGGCAGCCCAGCCGGTCACCGACCGCGCCGTAATAGGATGGGGCCGAGGCCCCCAGTCCGATGACCGGCACACCCAGACGCAAGCTTACCTCGACCACGCCGCGATGCTGCGCAAGGCCTGCCTTGGCCAAAGCATGCCGCGCCAGAGCCTCGGGCACCTCACCTGCAAAGCCCGCGTCTTCGCCAAAGGCCGCCTCCAGCAGGCAATCGACGGTCTGCTGCGTCAACTGGTCGATAACGGCCTGCGCCAGAACCTGCGGACCGATGGCAAATCGTTCCCCCGCCCCGGTCCGCCGCTTGGCCATCAGCCGCAGCGCCTTTTCCGACGCTGCCCCGTCCCAGGCTTCGAGCCGCCCCAGAACGTGACTGGCATCCGACGGGGTCACGCCCGCGACCATCACCAGCCCGCGCGCCACCAGCCGTTCCAGCGCTGCCGCCTCCAGCCGTGAGGTCAGCGCCGCCTGCATCGGCATTGGCCGGTCGATACGGTCCAGCACCGCGATGTCGCGCGCATTCAGCCCGCCACGCTGCCCGCCCATCGGGATCACAAAGCGGCCATCGGTTTCGCCCACGGTTTCCGACGACAGCCAGCGGTCAAGGGCGGCATGGACCATCGGCCCGTGATCCACCGCCAGCAGCGATACCGGGATCAGCCGCCGGGGGCCAAGCCGCAGGCCACCGGTCAGGCCTTCGGTGACCAGATGCACCTCGCTGTCGCCGCCAAGGCCGGTTGTGCGCATCGCCACCGCCTCGACCATGGTGCGAAAGCCACCGACGCGCGCACCTTCGGGGTCGATCTCGGGCAGGCCACCCCGGAGCAGGGCCACGTCGGTCGTGGTGCCACCGATATCGCTGACCAAAGCGTCCGAAGCCCCGGTCAGCCAGCGCGCACCAACGATACTGGCGGCAGGGCCAGAGAGGATGGTTTCAATCGGGCGTTCACGCACCATGGCCGCCGAAATCAGCGCCCCGTCACCGCGCACCACCATCAGCGGCGCATCAATCCCGACCTGCGCCAGATGCCGCTCACACGCCGCGACCAGCCGGTCGATCATCCCGATCAGCCGCGCGTTTAACACCGCCGTCAAGGCACGCTTGGGGCCGTTTAGGTTGGCCGACAGTTCATGGCTGCAGGTCACCGGGCGACCGGTGATCCGCCGGATCATGTCGCGCGCTGCCAGTTCATGGCCGGGATTGCGGGTGGCAAAGCGGGCGGCGACGGCAAAGCCCGACACTTGATCAGCCAGCGCGCGAACCTCGGTCTCCAGCGCGGCAAGGTCCAGCGCCGCGACTTCGGTTCCGGCATGGGTGTGACCGCCCGCCAGATGCAGCACCGGGTCGCCCTTCAGCGCCTCGGTCAACCCACCGCGCGCAAGATCGCCGTCGTCAAAGCCGATGAAGACCAAAGCAACACGTGCGCCCTGACCTTCGACCAGCGCATTGGTGGCCAGCGTGGTCGACAGCGACACCAGCGCCACCTGATCCGCCGCGATCCCCGCCGCCGCAATCGCCGCATCGACCGCCTGCCCGATCCCGACCGCAAGATCGTGGCGCGAGGTCAGCGCCTTGGCCTTGCCAAGCACCACATTCGCGGCCTCGTCCAGGATCACCGCATCGGTATAGGTGCCGCCGGTATCGACGCCCAGAAAATAGGCCATGCTTGTCCCCAAGTGCTGTCTGTCTCTTGCGAGCTAGTGCAGCAATGCGCCCCTGTCAGCCCCGGAAACGACATCAGTGCTGCCGCCTCC
The DNA here is from genome assembly GCA_903917595.1 of uncultured Rhodobacterales bacterium. Taxonomy (GTDB): domain Bacteria; phylum Pseudomonadota; class Alphaproteobacteria; order Rhodobacterales; family Rhodobacteraceae; genus Tabrizicola; species Tabrizicola rara. The sequence goes on along the minus strand of CAIXBE010000583.1, from coordinate 15,800 downwards.
GGCGATGTGCGGCGGGAAGGTGCAGCATCGCGCGGTATTTTGCCACCGTTCGCCGCGCAATCGGAGCCCCGCCTGCCTCCAGCGCCTTGGCCAGTGCCTCGTCGGACAGGGGGGCCTCGGGGTTCTCGGCCGCAACCAACCGGGCCAAACGGTCGCGCAAGGCTGCCGCTGCCGGACCGCCTTCGCGGACGGCGCGGGTGAACAGCATCCGCAGCCACCAGGTTCCGCGCGGTGTGTCGACCGCAGCCCCGGCGACGACCCGGCTGATCGTGCTTTCGTGCAGACCCAGTGCCTCGGCGATCTCGGCCATGGTCATCGGCTCCAGCGCCCCGATCCCTGCCTCCAGCGCCGCGATCTGGCGTTGCAGGATTTCCTGCCCGACCGACAGCAGGGTCGCATTGCGACCTTCGACCATCCGGACCAGCACCCGCGCCTCGGCCCGGCCCTTGGCCCGGCCTGCCGCCACCGTGATCGACGGCAAGGCCGACCGGTTCAGCGAGACGATCCAGCCGGCAGGGGTCTTTTCGGCGATCAGATCGGGTTCGCGCAGCTGGGCCGACAGCGGCTCGAACCCGGTGCCGGGTTTGGGATCATAGCGGCGAATGCGGCCAAGACAGGCGCGGACCGCGTCAACCCCCGCCCCGGCTTCGCGCGCGATCCGGTCCAGGTCGCCCTTGGCCAGCAGTTCCAGCCGGTCCAGCACCGCGACCATCACCGGGTCCAGCTCTCCGGCATCGGCGGCCTGCAGGCGCAGGCATTCGGCCAGGTTGCGGGCGAAAAGTCCGGTCGGCTCGACCCTTTCCTGCAACCGGTGCAGCACCGCTTCGACGGCGGGGAGTGTCACGCCAAGCGGCTGTGCGATGTCGTCCAGCGTGCTGCCAAGCCAGCCCGTCGGCTCCAGCGCCCCGGCCAGCGCCTCGGCGATGCGCGCCTGGCCGGGATCAAGGCGCATGGCGTCGATCAGGCTCAAGACATGCGAGACCAGACTGGGCGCTGCAGCGGCCTGTTCGGGTCGGTCGCCGTCGATTGCAAAGGCCGATTTCCAGCGCGGCAGCCAGTCGGGAACCTGCGGTCTGGTCAGCACGATCTGCGGATTTTCCGCAGCCATTTCCTCAAGATGCGCGGTCAGCCCGGCCGCATCGGCGCGCAGAATCTGAATCGAGTTGGCAAGCGCGGTTGTCAGCGTCAACCGCTGCGTCTGCTGGACCGTAACCCGGGTTCTTGACTTCATCCGCCCGCCCTTTTGTCGTGGCGATGGTTTCCACGGAATGGCCCCCATCGCAAGGACCACGATGTCCCTGCGGAAATCGGTGCGGAAATCGGACGATTTCCGGGCGCGAGTTTTTCTGCAAAACTCCGCCTTGTTGGACCGGCGAACGGCGGATCAGGAAAACACCCCCTCGCAATACCACTGGTCGGTCACCGCCCCGCCCCGGCCATAGAACAGCCACAGCCTTTCGCCGCCTTCAACCTCGACCCGCCAGTAGTCGCGCGCGCCGCCGCGCCAGTCGGGATCGTCCAGCCACCACTCTGGTTGCAGCCGTTCCGGCCCCGCCGCCATCCGCAACGCAAAGTCGCGCCGTCGCCAGCGAAAGCGGGCGGGCAGGTCGGGGGTCTGGGCTGCCTCGATCTGGGGCGCCTCGACCGGCTCGGGGCGAAACAGCGTCAGCGGACGCGGGGCGCTGGGGGCGGGCCAGCGGCCCTGATGCGCCACGCTCCAGGCCGCCATCAGCAGTTGCGCCGATTTCGCCGGCACATGGCTTTCCGCCGGGTGCAGCCGCAGCACTGCCTCGGTCCCCAGCCGCGCGCCAATCCGGCCGATCAGGTCTTCCAGCGCCTGCCCCGAAGGGACCACCCCCTCGGGCCTGTTGGCCATCGCACTGGCCGTCACTTCGATCTGCCCGCGATGCTGCAGCGTGCTCAGCGCCTCGGTCGCCAGCGCCTCCAGCCGCAGACAGTCGATGCCAAAGCCCGCGTCGATCTGGTCAAGCTTCAGATGCAGCAGCGGGCGGATGCGGTCGGGGCTGTCGGCGGCGCGCGCCAGCCCCACCTCGACCGCCGCCACCCCGCCATCGGCGCGAAAGGCCTGCAACTGCAGCCGCCGCACCCCCCTGCCCTTGGCCCGCAACTTGTCGCAAAAAGGCGGCAGCAGCCGGTCTAGCGCCGCCTCGACATCCGACCGCAACCCGATCGGGTCGGGCAAGGTCAGGCGCACGGCGAAATGCATCGGCGGGCGCGCGGGGCTAAGGGGTTCCGGCTCCAGCCCCATCGCCTGATCCAGCCGACGCAGCGTATCCGCGCCGAACCGCCGCGCCAAAGCCGCGCGAGGGATGCCCATGATGTCGCCCACCCGGCGCAGGCCCAGCCGCATCAGCCGCTCGACCGTGTCGGGGGTCAGGCGCAAAGCCGCCAGCGGCAGGTCGGCCAGCGCCGCGTGACTTTGCCCCGGCGGGGCGATCATCGCCGCTTCGGCCCCCTTTGCCGGCACCGGGCGCGGCGGGCCGCCGCCACGCTCCCATCCCCGGCGCTTGGCGGCGCGCGACCGGGTTGCCCGCGCCTCCTGATCAATCGCATCGCCGGACCGCACCGGGGCCACCCCCGCCTGTGCATAGCGCGCCAGCCCCCAGGCCATCCCCGGCGTGTCGGCTATCGCCGCGCGCACCGTCAGACCCATGCCCTCGCACTCCTCGGCGACCCGGGCCAGCACGCCCGCCTCACCGCCGTAAAGATGCGCGGCCCCGCTGAGGTCGATCATCAGCCCCGCGGGCGGTTCCTCTGCCACCCAGGGCGAGAACTGCCCCGCCCAGCGCCGCAAACTGGCCAGAAATTGCGCCTCGCCCGGGGGGTCGGCGGGCATCGTCAGCAGGTCCGGGCAGATCGCGGTGGCATCGCGCAAGGGCTGGCCCAGCGCCAGGCCCACCGCCTCGGCCTCGACCGACAGTGACACCAGCACCTGCGCGCCCGCCCGGTCGCCCACGACCGCGAGGGGGCCGGGCAGCGCATCACCCCGCCGCCGCCGCACGCGGTCTGCCGCCAGTCGCGGAAACCACAGCGAAAGGATGCGTCGACCGGCCACGTTTGTTCTCATAATGTTCACGTCATGCCACCCCCCCGCGCCACTGTCGAGTCCCACATCTCTGCCGATGACAAATGCGTGAGAGCGCAAAGCCCGGGCTACCGCGACGCAATGTCGCGCCTATAGTGGCCCGAGCCAAACACAACCGGAGCCAGAAAGATGAGATTCGCCAAAGCACTATTGATCAGCGCCGTCCTTTTTACCGGGGCCGCACAGGCACAGGACATCGAGCCGACCGATCCCAACGCCATCGCACGTCAGGAACTGATGGGCATGATCGGCAAGAACATCGGCATTCTGGGCGACATGGCCGGCGGCAAGACCGCTTATGACGCCGCCGGTGCCGAAGCCGCAAAGGCCGCGATGATCGAAGCCGCAAGCAAGATCGAAGCCACGTTCATGGACCAGGGCGCGGCTGACCCGGCTTCGACCGCCAAGCCGGAAATCTGGGCGAACTGGGATGACTTCCTGGTCAAGTCCAAGGCGCTTGGCGATGCGGCAGGCGCGCTGGACGTAGCCTCGGTCGAAACGATCGGTGCCGGAATGGGCGCACTTGGCGGGGCCTGCAAGGACTGCCACACCACTTACCGCGTGTCGAAGTAACCGGTTCGGGCGTCCCTGCAAGCCGCGGGGACGCCCCATTTCTTGATCACCCGCAGTTGACCCGTTCGATCACATCCTGCCGATCAAGCTGAATGTTCAGTCTTGCTGGATTGTAGTCCATGGTCACCGCCATGCCATATTCGATCACCCGCACCTGCTGACCAAACCGCATCCCATGCAGCACGGTTCCGGGCTGACCCACCAGATACTGAAGCTCGCTGGCATGACAGGCGTCTGCCGGATCGCCGGGGTCCGGTATCGGCGCGACACATCCGGCCGCCAGCAGAGGCGAAAGGACAAGGGCTAAGACATGGAGTTTCATGATCGGTGTCCTGTCAGGGTCAGCGTTGGGCCATCGTATCGGACAAACCCCGGGTGGCCATGGCCCGGCTTCATTTGACAGCCGCGATGCATTCGGTCTTGATCAATGCCGACGCGCCCCATTCCAGTCGGCCCGCCCACATCAAGGAGAACGATCTTGGCTAACGAAGAATTGGCTACGGCGATCCGGCAGGTCAAGTCCGGGAAAGAGTTTCACTTTGCCATGATTGCCAAGTCCGGCAACATCCAGCTCACGATGGAAAAGCGCAAGATCGGCGGCGAGGCCATCGCCCTGATGAAAAAGGCCTCAGGCGGAGGTCCATTGCTGCGCGACACCTGTGTCATGGAGGACGGCACGCTGTTTTTCATGACCTCGGCCAGCGCATCGGACGCCATTGCCTCTCAGCTGAAAAAGATGATCAAAGAAGAAACCGGGCTGACAGTAAACTGCGGTTTCCGCGCCAGCGCTGCGGCGGATGATGACGAGGAAGTCGAAAGCCAGGATGAGGCCCCCTCCCCAGCTCAGGCGGCACCGGCAAAGACCTCAACGCCCGCACCGGCAAAAGCCACCCCGGCAGGACCTGCGCCAACCCCCGCCGCCCCTGAACCGGCACCTCTCAGCAAGCGCACACTCATGGTCGAATTTGCCGATCTGGTGAAGGCCAATGCCGCCAAGATGAAAGATCAGCCCGAAGTGGCCAAGCTGGTCCGCGCCATCAAGGCAGCGCTGGATGCCGACAAACTGGCCGACGCAACCACGCTGATCGCCGCTCTGAAGCGCATGGTGGGCTGACCCGGCCCTCCCGTTTCCGCCATAAAATGGCGCGAACGGCGTTGCATTTTGCCAGACCTTGCAGCAGCCTCCCGCAAAACAGGAAAGGATGAACCATGCGCACCCGTGCCGCCGTTGCCATCGCCGCCGGACAACCCCTTCAGGTCATGGAGGTGAACCTTGACGACCCGCGCGAGGGCGAGGTTCTGATCGAAATCAAGGCCACCGGCATCTGCCACACCGACGAATTCACCCTGTCGGGCGCCGACCCCGAGGGCATCTTCCCGTCCATCCTTGGCCATGAAGGCGCGGGCGTCGTCATCAAATGCGGTCCCGGGGTCAAATCGCTGAAACCCGGTGACCATGTCATCCCGCTGTATACCCCCGAATGCCGTGAATGCCCGTCCTGCCTTAGCCGCAAGACCAACCTCTGCACCGCGATCCGCGCGACCCAAGGGCAGGGCCTGATGCCCGACGGGACAACCCGGTTTTCCATGCTGGATGGCACGCCGATCTATCACTACATGGGCTGTTCGACCTTTGCCCAGCACACGGTCATGCCGGAAATCGCGCTTGCGAAAGTGCGTGAGGACGCCCCCTTCGACAAGATCTGCTACATCGGCTGCGGGGTCACCACCGGCATCGGCGCGGTCCTCAACACCGCCAAGGTCGAACAGGACGCCACCGCCGTGGTTTTCGGGCTTGGCGGTATTGGCCTCAACGTGATCCAGGGCCTGAAAATGGCTGGCGCGCGGATGATCATCGGCGTTGACCTGAACAACGACAAAAAGGAATGGGGCGAGAAGTTCGGGATGACCCACTTCATCAACCCCAAGGAAATCGAAGGCTCGGTCGTGCAGGCCATCGTTGACCTGACCAAAACCCCCTTCGACAAGATCGGCGGCGCGGATTACTCGTTCGACTGCACCGGCAACGTCAAGGTGATGCGCGACGCGCTGGAATGCACTCACCGCGGCTGGGGCCAGTCGATCATCATCGGCGTGGCCCCAGCAGGTGCCGTGATCGAGACGCGGCCCTTCCAACTGATCACCGGTCGGGTCTGGAAAGGCACGGCGTTCGGCGGCGCGCGCGGCCGCACCGACGTGCCCAAGATCGTCGACTGGTACATGGACGGCAAGATCGAGATCGACAGCATGATCACCCACATCCTGCCGCTGGAGCGGATCAACGAAGGCTTTGACCTCATGCACGCCGGCAAGTCGATCCGGGCGGTGGTGGTCTACTGATGCGAAGGCGGGCACGGGGGACGCCGGACTGGACGCCCCCCGGCCAACCTGCGACAACCGGGGAAAGGAGCCGCCATGCCAGATCCCCGCGCCCCACGACTTGCCGTCCTGATCGACGCCGACAACATCCCCGCCCGCCACATCGAGGCGGTGCTGGAAGAAATCGCCCAACATGGCGAACCCTCGGTCCGGAGGGTTTACGGCGACTGGTCCTCCACCGCGCTAAGCCAGTGGAAGGAAAAGGCCCGCAGTCTGGGGCTGGTGATGCACCAGCAATCGGCCAACACCAAGGGCAAGAACGCCAGCGACATCGGGTTGGTCATCGACGCGATGGACATCCTGCATCAGGGCAAGGTCGACGGCTTTGTCCTGGTGTCGTCGGACAGCGATTTCACCCGCCTTGCCAGCCGCATCCGCGAGGACGGGTTGCAAGTCATTGGCGTGGGCGAGGAAAAGACCCCGGAGTCCCTGCGAAAGGTCTGCAACCGGTTCCTGTTCATCGAAAACGTCGCCGCCAGCGCCGAAGCCAACCGCCCCGCTGACCCGGCCCCCGACAACCGCAGCGCGGCAAGGCCCGCCAAGGATGCAAGGCCGGCCGAGCCCGCGCCGGAAAAGCAGCCGCCGGCCATGGCTATCCCGCTGATCCTTGCGGCAATGAAAAAGATCGGCATCGAAGAGGACAGCTATTCGCTGGGCCAGCTGGGCCAGTTCCTGACCCAGCTCCACCCCGATTTCGACAGCCGCAGCTATGGCAGCGCGAAACTGTCGGATCTCTTGAAGCGCACCGGCCGCTTTGATGTCGAAAAGGGCGAAGGCAATACGCTGATGGTCCGCGACAAGGCGTGACCGGCCGCTTGTCCGGCCCTTGCAGGCCGTCTTCGCTGTGTCACCGTCGCGGAATGGTGCGGCTGTGAACTGATGCTCTCTTGAAATCCGGCTTCAACCGGGCGGACGGGTGCAGTAGATTGCGCGCGAAAAGGACCCCGCATGACCCAGATTTCCCTTGGACTTGATACATTCGGCGATGTCACCCTTGGCCCCGACGGCCAGCCGCAGGCCATGGACCGCGTTTTGCGTGAGGTGCTGGACCAGGCCACGCTCGCCGACGAAATCGGCATTGATTTCATCGGCTTGGGCGAACATCACCGCGCCGATTTTGCGATTTCCGCCCCCGAAATCGTGCTGGCCGCCATCGCGGGCCGCACCAGCCGGATCAAGCTTGGCACCGCCGTCACCGTCCTGTCCACCGATGACCCGGTGCGGGTGTTTCAGCGCTTTTCCACCTTGAACGCCCTGTCGGGTGGTCGGGCCGAGCCGATCCTTGGCCGCGGGTCCTTCACCGAAAGCTATCCTTTGTTCGGCCATGACCTGAACGAATATGAACAACTGTTCGAAGAACGGCTTGAGATCTTTGCAAGGCTGCTGCGCGAGCCTCGCGTCACCTGGTCCGGCAAGACCCGCAGCCCGTTGCAGGACCAGCAGGTCTTTCCGCCCTTGGGACCCGAGGGCATGACCGTCTGGGTCGGGGTCGGCGGCAGCCCGGAAAGCGTGGTCCGCGTCGTGCGCCAGGACCTGCAACTGATGCTGGCGATTATCGGCGGCGATGCCCAGCGCTTTGCGCCCTACATCGACCTTTACCAGCGCGCCTGCGCTCAGCTTGGCCGGACGCAGCGCCCGGTCGGGGTGCATTCCCCCGGTTTCATTGCCGAAACGGATGAGAAAGCGCAGGAAATCCTGTGGCCGCATTATGCCGACATGTTCGGCCGCATCGGGCGTGAACGCGGCTGGCCCCCGGTCACCAAGGACCGCTACCTGTCCGAAGTCCACCACGGCGCGCTGTATGTCGGCAGTCCCGAGACGGTTGCCCGCAAGATTGCCAAGACGGTTCGGGGACTTGGTATTCAGCGCTTTGACATGAAATATTCGACCGGCCCGGTGCCGCATGCCGACCTGATGACCTGCATCCGGCTTTACGGCGAAAAGGTCATCCCGATGGTCCGCGACCTCTTGACCGGCACGGCGCCTTAAGACCCGAAGTGCCGCACACCCCGTTTCGCCGCCAGCCCGATCTGGCGGTGACGCTCGCGGAACCGGGCGCGGTCCGATTGTGAATACTCATTCACACAAGCCGGGCACGACGCCCCTTCCTCATAGTCCGGGTGCTGCTGATCGGCTGGTGTGACCGGTCTGCGGCAGGCTCCACAGGCCCCAAGGCCCCCCGGCTGCAACCCGTGCCCGACCGACACCCGGTCGTCAAAGACAAAGCATTGTCCCTGCCACAGGCTTTCGCCCTCGGGCACATCTTCCAGATACTTCAGTATGCCGCCCTTAAGGTGGAACACCTCGTTCAAGCCCTGCCCAAGCAGATAATTCGTCGACTTTTCGCAGCGGATGCCACCGGTGCAGAACATCGCCACCCGCTTGCCGGCAAACTGGTCGCGGTGCGCCTGCCACCAGTCAGGAAACTCGCCAAAACTTCTGGTGCCGGGATCGACAGCACCCTGAAACGTGCCGATTGCGACCTCGTAATCGTTGCGGGTATCGATCACCACCGTATCGGGATCCGAGATCAGCGCGTTCCAGTCGGCAGGCTGCACATAATGCCCGACCCGCGCCAGGGGGTCGACATCCGGCTGGCCCATTGTCACGATCTCGCGCTTCAGTCGCACTTTCATGCGACCGAAAGGCGGCGTGTCGGCCTGACTTTCCTTCCATTCCAGCCCGTCGCAGCCCGGCAGGGCCCGGATAGCGCTCAGCACCGCGTCAATCCCGTCGCGCGTGCCCGCAATGGTGCCGTTGATCCCCTCGGGTGCCAGCAAAAGCGATCCCTTTACCCCATGGGTTTGACATTCCGCCAGCAACCCCGGCTGCAGGGCGGCGGGGTCGGCAAAACGGGCGAACTGATAAAGGGCGGCGATGATCTGCATCGCGCCTCTTTGCCCCCAACGGCGGCAATTTTCAAGCGGCTCGCTTGACGCACCCCGCCCCCGCACTTAACCAGAAACATCAGTCCCTTGGGAGACAGCGATGAAAGCCGCAAACCACGCCCTTGTCGTCATCGACGTGCAGAACGACTTTTGCCCTGGCGGCGCGCTGGCCGTGGCGGGCGGGGACGAAATCATCATCCGGATCAATGGCTTGATGGACAGATTCGCAACCGTCATCCTGACCCAGGACTGGCACCCGGCGACCCATGCCTCGTTTGCTGCCAACCATCCGGGTGCGGCCCCCTTCAGCCTGGCCACCATGCCCTACGGCCCGCAGGTCCTGTGGCCCACCCATTGCGTGCAGGGCACGGCGGGCGCGGCCTTTCATGCCGACCTGCGCACCGACCCCGCGCAACTGATCCTTCGCAAGGGCTTTCGTCCCGGCATCGACAGCTATTCCGCCTTTTTCGAAAATGACCGGACCACCCCGACCGGGCTTGAGGGCTATCTGCGCGCCCGCGGGGTGACGGGGGTGACGCTGGTCGGCCTCGCGACCGATTATTGCGTCGCCTATTCGGCGCTGGATGCGGCCCGGCTGGGGTTTCAGGTCACCGTGCTGCAAGGGGCCTGCAGGGCCATCGACCTGAACGGCTCACTGGCCGTCGCGCAAGACCAGATGCGCGCGGCTGGTGTGGCACTGGAGGTTTAAGATGAACGATATTGCCACCCGCGTCTGGAACCACAAGTGGAAGATCGACCCCATCGTGCGGTCACTGATCGACACCGACTTTTACAAGCTATTGATGTGCCAGTCTATTTTCAGAAATAAGCCGGATACCAACGTCATCTTTAGCCTGATCAACCGGTCCACCAAGGTCCGTCTTGCCGACATCATCGACGAGGGCGAACTGCGCGAACAGCTTGACCATGTGCGCACGATTTCCCTCGCGCGGGGCGAAAGCACCTGGCTGCGCGGCAACACGTTCTACGGCAAGCGCCAGATGTTCCGATCCGACTTCATGGAGTGGTTCGAGGGTCTGCGCCTGCCCGCCTATCACCTTGAAATGCGTGACGGGCAGTTTGAACTGACCTTCGAGGGCAGTTGGCCCGAGGTCATGTTGTGGGAGATTCCCGCCCTTGCCGTGCTGATGGAACTGCGCAGTCGCGCGGTCCTGAACCAGATGGGAAAGTTCGAGTTGCAGGTCCTTTATGCCAGGGCGATGACCCGGGCCTGGGAGAAGATCGAGAGGCTCAAGCGGATCGACGGTCTCAAGATCGCCGACTTCGGCACCCGCAGGCGGCACGGGTTCCTCTGGCAGGACTGGGCGGTGCAGGCAATGCAGGAGGGGCTGGGATCCAAATTCATCGGCACCTCGAACTGCCGCATCGCCATGCGTCGCGACATCGAGGCAATCGGCACCAATGCCCACGAATTGCCCATGGTTTACAGTGCTTTGGCCGATACTGACGACGCGCTGCGCCAAGCGCCCTATCAGGTGCTGGCAGACTGGCAGGACGAACACGACGGCAATCTTCGGATCATCCTGCCCGACACCTATGGCACGGAAGGCTTCTTGCGCAACGCCCCGGACTGGCTGGCAAACTGGACCGGTATCCGCATCGACAGCGGCGATCCGGCCACCGGCGCGGAAACCGCGATCCGCTGGTGGCAGGAACGCGGCGAAGACCCGCGCGACAAGCTGGTGATTTTTTCGGACGGGCTGGATGTCGACACGATCGAAACCCTGCACGCCCGGTTCCATGGCCGGGTGAAGGTTTCGTTCGGCTGGGGCACGATGTTGACCAATGACTTCCGGGGCCTGGTGGGAGATGACGCGCTGGCCCCGTTCTCTCTTGTCTGCAAGGCCTTGTCGGCAAATGGCCGCCCCACGGTCAAGCTGTCCGACAATCCAGCCAAAGCGATGGGACCAAAGGATGAAATCGAGCGCTACAAACGCGTCTTTAGTGTCGGCGCACAGACGGCGCAAGATGTCGTAGTTTAAGTAAGCAGCCCTTCGGCGCACATCACCGCCCGCGCCAGATGGCTGCGATGGATCGGATCATCCGGTGCCAGTCGCGGCATGGTCCAACCGACCGAGGCCAACGTCCGGGCAAGCGTGAACGTCTCGACCATCTGCAGGTCAGACGTGCCATAGCCCGCCATCAAGGCGGCCCGGATTTCCGGCTGTTCCGCATGGTAGACCGTCTGGATCAGCGCGGTGCCAAGGTCGTAAAGCCGGAAACCAAAGCCCGAATCGTCAAAATCGATCAGAGATACCAAATGGTCGTTCACCAACACGTTCTCATGCAGGACGTCGGCATGGATCAGGCCGGTCTTTAACCCGGTCAGGCGTTCGCGCAACAGATCGCGCGCCCGGATCAGGACCCGGCGCTGGTCGGGGGTCGCGGCCGGGTGATCCCAGAACCGGCCCCAGAACGGGGTCTCGCCGACCAGCCCGTCGCGATCCCAGCGCGGGCGGGTGAAATCGGCGGGCAGCACCAGCCCGTCGGTCGTCTGGTGCAGGCGCGCCAGAAGCTGGCCCAGCGCGTGGTATTGCGCCAGCACATCGGTAAGCGGCCGAGGGAAGAGCCCAGCCTCGCCCAGCGCCTCGCCCTCCAGCCAGGCGATGGCCGAGGCATGGCGGCCATCGTCCAAGGGAACCAGCAGCCCCCCACCCTGCGGGGCAAGAGCCGCCGGAATCGGCAGACCGGCGCGGGACAGCTGGTCGCACCACCACAGTTCGGACCGGATCGCCGCCGACGACTGATACCCCGCGCGGTGCAGCCGCAACGCCGCGCGCCCGCTGGGCACCGCCATCTCGTAGACGTGGTTTTCCCGGTCGCCCAGGATGCGGATGATCCGGCCATCCCAATGGCTTGCGGCAGTTTCGGCGACAGTCATTCCTCGTCTCCGATCTTGCCGCGCAGGGTCTTGACCTCACCCCGCGCGGTCTTGGAGGCGATGCGGCGGCGCTGGCTGCCAAGCGTGGGCTTGGTGGCAATGCGACGTTTCGGCACCACCAGCGCCGCACGGATCAGCTCGACCAGCCGTTCGCGGGCAATCTCGCGGTTCTGGGCCTGACTGCGGGTGTCTTCGACCTGAATGACGAGCGCACCTTCCAGCGTCCAGCGCCGCCCGGCCAGCTTCTTCAGCCGGTTCTTGACCGGGCCGGTCAGATGCGGCGACCGTTCCGCCTCGAACCGCAACTCGACGGCGGTCGACACCTTGTTAACGTTCTGCCCGCCGGGGCCAGAGGCGCGCATGAAGCTTTCGGAAAGCTCCCAATCGGCAAGGCTGAGGGTTTCATTGATCTGCAACATGGTATCACTTCGGTCGCTTCGGGGCGACCTTGGAAGTCCAAAATTTTCCGTCGAAAAATTTCAGAGCCCAAGGCCGGTGCTGGAATAGAGAAAGGGCTGCCGGAGTGCGGCAACCCTTTCCGAGATCCAAGGAGATGAGCCAGTTAGGGCATCAATTCCAATCGGCGGTCTGTTTCACTGAAGGGCTGCCTTCAGAAAACACCCCTCCCGACTGTCCCGACACGTCTCTCCAATATCACTCTAGACACTGGGTCACCTCCTTTCAGTTGGTTGCCGATAAGGGAAAGGTGACACAGATTTTGTGTTTGTCAAAAGAAATTACGCTACCCTTGCGATCATCCTTGCAACAATCAGCCGGAACGGCACCAAGGCCACCAGCGCCAATGCAAGCTTGACCAACCAGTCACCGATGGCCAGTGAAACCCAGAATGGCGCTTGCAGACCAAGGCCCAAAAGCGGGGTCGCACCGGTCGCCCAGGACACGTCATTTGCAGGCTCCAGCAGGACCAATGTGGCGGAAAATGCGATGGTAAAGAAGATCGCCGTGTCCAGCGTGGCCGAGGCCAAAGTTGATATCAGCGGGGCCTTCCACCAACTGCCCGCTCGAAGACGGTTGAAGATGGCCACATCCAGAAGCTGGGCGCACAGGAACGCAAGCCCTGACCCCAGGGCGATGCGAAGGGTCACCAGAGGCCCGAAGTCGCCGATGATCCTTGTGCCGACAAAGGAGCACAGGATCCCGGTGGCGAAGCCCGCCAGCACGACCCGTCGGGCTGCGGCAGGACCCTGCAGGCGGTTGGTCAGGTCGGTGACCAGAAAGGCAAAGGGATAGGTCAGCGCTCCCCAGGTCAGGAAAGCGCCCAGGGGAAACTGAACCAGAATGTTGGAAGCGACGACAATGGTCGCCATGGCGAGAACGCCAGGAAATAGGGTGCGCATGGTTTTATCCGTTTTTGCAAGGTGGCGGAGACTTGGCCCCCTTTTGGGGCGCAGGCCGAATAGACCCGCGTCCTTGCGATGTCAACATGACCTTGAACCGCTCTAGTCCGACGCCAGCACCGCCGCGCACTGGGCTGGCAAATCAGCCATGGTGAATTCCCGCGCACCCTTCTTTTTCGGTGGCGGCTCTTCTTCCTTCGGCTTCTTGCCGTCCGCTTTCGGCGGATCAAGATAGTCGGTCACCCACCAGGTCAGCGTTTCGTCACAGCCGTCGCCGTTCTCGGACAATTCGGCCACGGTCGGCGACTGCGTCTCGCACAGCTTGGCCCCTTTCGGGCATTTCAGGCGGACATGGAAATGCGTGTCATGCCCGGCGATGGGTCGGATCTTCTGCAGCCATTTCTTGTCCTTCTTCTTGGCGGTCTTGCACATTTCGACCTTGACGGCGGCGGCCACGAAGATGCGGTCCACGCGGGGGTCAAGGGCGGCCTGCTTCAGCAGCTCGTGATGAACCGATGTCCAGTATTCGGTCACCGACCTCTGGTCGGCCGACCGCACCGGGATCGAGCTGATATTTTCGCGGTCTTCCGCCGACAACGACAGGCTGGCAGGCGGCAGCATCCAGATGTCGGCATCCAGCCCGATCTGGTGGCTGGCGTGACCGGAGGTCATCGGCCCGCCCCGCGGCTGGCTGATGTCGCCGATGTAAAGCCCCTTGCCGAAACCGATGTCGCGCGCGGTCACTGACAGGTCCATCAGGAACTGCACCATCGCGGGCTGGCCAAAGTTGCGGCCCCGCGACAGGCGCATCGCCTGCCAGGTCGGCCCGGATTCCGGCAGTTCGACCGACCCGGCCGCACAGCCCTTGGCGTAGGACCCGACCGGCATCGCATCTTGCGCCGACGGCGCGTCAGCAGCGCCAAACAACTGGTTGGCGAGGTCCTCGGCCTTGGCCGGGGCCACAAGAGCAAGCGTCACAACAAGAGCACGGATCAGCATCACGGGGTCATCTCACCTTTGGGTTTCACAAAGCTTAGCAGGAAAAGCCCGATCAGAAACAACACAATAAGCGGAGCAATCCCAAGCCGCTGCGATCCGGTGGCGGTCGTGGCCAATGCGATCAAGGCCGGGGACATGAAGCTGGCGACCTTGCCAGACAGGGCGAACAGCCCGAACGCCTCGGTCGCGCGGTCGGGCGTGGTGTGCCGCGCCATCAAGGTGCGCGATGCGGCCTGCAGCGATCCGCCCGCCGCCCCGATCAGCGCGCCGCAAACATAGAATATCTGGTCCGGCAGGCTTGACGCCGGGTCCATCGCCATCCCCCAAAGACTGTCACGCGACATGCCGACAATGATGCAGCAAACAAGGATCAGCACGATGATCGAAACGGTGATCACCGGCTTTGGCCCGTAAGCGCGGTCCAGCCGTCCGCCGACCCAGGCCGCGACCATCGCTGTCACCGCGCCCATGATGCCGAAAATGCCGATCTGGATGATCGACCAGCCCAGAACGCCCGACGCATAAACCCCGCCAAACCCGTAAAGCGCGTTCAGCGCATCGCGATAAAACAGCGAGGACGCAAGGTATGCCGACAGGCTGCGCCGAAACCGCAGCGAGGCGATCAGCGCCCACAGGCTGGCAAAGGCGCGGCCAAGATGCAGCGGGCGGGCGTCGGTCTTCGGCTCTTTCACCCACAGAAAGAACGGGATCATGAACACGACGTACCAGATTGCCGTGAAGGGGCCCACAAACCGCGTCCCCTCACGCGCTTCGGGGTCAAGGCCGAACAGCGGCTGGGTGCTCAGCAAAGTCAGGCCGGAATCGGCCCCTTCGGCAAAAAACAGCAGCATCAGGACCAGCGCCAGAAGGCCGCCCAGATAGCCAAACGCAAAGCCCGAGCCCGAAATCGCCCCCAGATCATCGGACTGGGTCAGCGACGGCATCAGCGCGTTGGTGAAGATCGTGGCAAACTCCATGCCAATGAAACCGATCCCGAACAGGCAGACGGCCTGGAACAACATCGCCTCGTCGCCGCCAGGGGCAACCCACCACAGCCCCGCCGATCCGGCGACGTAAAAGGCCGAAAACACCCAGACCCAGATCAGCCTGCGCCCGGTGCCATCGGCAATCGCCCCCAGAATCGGCGCGATGATCGCAATCGACAGCGACGCAATCGCCAGCCCCCAACCCCAATAGGCCTGAGCTGCGGCCTTGGCAGCTTCGGGGTCAAGCCCCTCGCCCATGTAATAGCCCCGGGCGATTTCCGCGAAATACGGCCCGAAGATAAAGGTCAACAGCAGGGTGTTGTAAGGCTGGCTGGCCCAGTCAAAGAAAAACCAGCCCCAGATCCGCTGTTTCGCGCTTGCCATGGCTGTCCCCTGTTCTGACTGCTCGTGTTTTGCCCAAGTGTCCCCGCAAACCGGTCGCGGCGCAAGCACGGGCTCGTAAGGTGCCAGGTTTCCGCAGGGGCGTTTCTTCGACAGCCGGCCCCAAAAGCCGACCCGGCCACGCCAAACGATCAGGCAGAACGCTGCGGAAGGCATTGCCCTTGCCGCCCCGGGCAGCTACCTCTGGCGCAACCGGCAAGGAGTGCC
>CAIXBE010000582.1 GCA_903917595.1 uncultured Rhodobacterales bacterium | reverse complement strand
ACCGATGATCCACTTGTTGGCGGTGGCTTTGGGGCTGGGCGCGGGGCCGGTCGCGTGACCTTCCCAGACGCCGTTCATCTCGGCAAAGCGGCAGGCGTTCCAAAGCTTGGTGCCAAAGTTCCGGTAGCCCGCGATGCGCTGGGTATCCAGCTTCAGCACGCCGCCAAGCGAGGCCATCGCGGCATTGGCAAAGCGCAGAGCGTCGGCGCCGTATTCGTCGATGATCTCCAACGGGTCGATGACGTTGCCAAGCGACTTCGACATCTTCTTGCCCTTGGCGTCGCGGACAAGGCCGTGCAGGTAGACGGTGTGGAACGGAATGTCGTTCACCACGGCCAGCTGCATCATCATCATCCGGGCGACCCAGAAGAACAGGATATCCTGGCCGGTCACGAGGACCGAGGTGGGGAAGTATTTCTGTTCGTCCGGGGTCCAGTTCGGCCAGCCGAGCGTCCCGATGGGCCAGAGGCCGGAGGAGAACCAGGTGTCGAGGACGTCGGGGTCGCGGGAGAGCACAATTGCGGGTCCATATTGATCAGACTCGCGGAATGACTCCCCAATAGCGATTTTGCAGTTTGACGGGTGCATCCATCCTATGTTGTCCGAGAATTTAATTTTTGAGTAATGCTCGACGGCTTGCGCGCAAGCTTCACGCCCATCCGTCGCGCAGAAAGCCACCAAGTTGTCGAAATCGAAATCCCAATCCACCCTCAAGCCGGGCTGAAGATGCTCAACTGAGGGCCGCTGAACGATTCCAGGCCCATACCAAACCGGAATCTGATGCCCCCACCAAAGCTGGCGGCTGTTGCACCAGGGCTCGATGTTTTCCAGCCAGTGGTAATAGGTCTTCTCGCCCGAGGGCGGGATGATCTTCGTGCGCCCGGTCCGCACGGCATCAAGCGCGGGTTCGACGATCTTGGCGGTGTCGACGAACCACTGGTCGGTCAGCATCGGCTCGATCACCACCTTGGAGCGGTCGCCGAAGGGCTGCATGATCGGCTTGGACTCGACGTAAGGCACCAGTTCCAGATGCTCCGCGCCGGTTTCCTTGTCGACGGATTTCTTCAGCGTGGTGACGGCGAGGCCTTCGGCCGTGATCGCCTCGACCACACGCTTGCGGGCCTCATAGCGGTCCAACCCGCGCAGGTCGTCGGGAACGAGGTTCAGGGCGTCAATCTCGGACTCGGACAGGGTGAAGGGCTGTTCGGCGATGCCGGGGGTGGCGTAGCCCTTGGCGACCAGCCAGGCGCGGGACATCTGGCCTGCGATCTCCGCCGCGTCCGCGTAAGGCGCGCCGTCCGCCCGCATCTGGGCGCGGGTGTCCAGCAGGCGGTAGCAGGGGATATCGCCGCGTTTGGCGACGGCATAATCGTTGAAGTCATGCGCGCCGGTGATCTTGACGGCACCGGAGCCGAAGGTGGGGTCCGGGTATTCGTCGGTGATGATCGGAATCAGGCGGCGGTGTTCTGCCGGACCGACCGGAATTTCGCATAGTTTTCCGACGATTGGCGCGTAACGTTCATCTGATGGATGAACGGCAACCGCACCGTCGCCGAGCATGGTTTCGGGCCGGGTGGTGGCGATGGAGATGTAGTCGCGCTTTTCGCGCAGGGTCACACGGCCTTCGGCGTCCTTCTCGACATATTCATAGGTCTCCCCTCCGGCCAAAGGATACTTGAAGTGCCACATGTGGCCGGGGACTTCGGTGTTCTCGACCTCAAGGTCGGAAATCGCGGTCTCGAAATGCGGGTCCCAATTGACCAGACGCTTGCCGCGATAGATCAGGCCCTTGTTGTAGAGGTCGACAAAGACCTTGATCACCGCGTCGTGGAAGTTGCCCTCTTCCCCCGCAGGAGCCCCCGGCGCGCCCGACATTGTGAAGGCCTCACGCTCCCAGTCGAAGCTTGCCCCCAGCCGCTGCAACTGGCCGAAGATCGTGCCGCGCGATTTCTGCTTCTGCTCCCAGACCTTCAGGGTAAACGCCTCACGCCCCATCTCGCGGCGGGTGGGAAGGCCCGCCTTGGTCATTTCGCGTTCGGTCACCATCTGGGTCGCAATCCCGGCATGGTCGGT
>CAIXBE010000581.1 GCA_903917595.1 uncultured Rhodobacterales bacterium | reverse complement strand
GAACTTGGTGCGCCGGTAATCCTGAACCTGGCCTTCCAGCTTCTCGATCAATGCCTTCAGCTCGGTGATGAAGACCTCCGTCTCGGCCACCACCGCCTGCTCATGCTGGCGCGCCGCGCGCTCGAGCGCTGTTTTCTGCATTGGTGATCCACGGCAGCGGGCCTGGTGGGGCCAAGGCGGCCGAACGTCCATTCTCGGACAGCAACCGCTTCAGCGCCCGTGCGGTACGGACACCCGGCTCCGTGCCGAAGCCGAGGTCAAGGTACTTTGTGTCATGTGCCATAGCGCCAGGACAAAAGTGCTCATCCCCAGACGGAAAAAATTCTCTATTTACGAAATGGCGAGCCTTAGGCATTGTCGTCAGGCATGGCGGGTATCGCCCTCCCCTCGCGGAAACCCAAGTTGACAGGACGCTGGAGCAAGATGGAACAGACTCCTTTTGCAAAGACCCTGGCACAGCCCTACTGGTTGGAGGATGCGCCACTTTCAGCCAATGGCCCAGAGCCATTGCCGCCGTCGGCTGATCTTGTGGTTGTTGGCTCCGGCTACACCGGCCTGTCGGCGGCAATCGAGGCGGCGCGGGGCGGCATGTCGGTTCTGGTGCTGGATCGTGGCGCAATCGGGGCGGGATGCTCCACCCGGAACGGCGGGCAGGTCAGCTCCAGCATCAAACCAGAGCTTGGCAAACTGACAGCCCGTCATGGTGCGGACCTGGCCCGGCGGATCCGGGATGAAGGCTATGCGGCGCTGGCTCATACCGAGGCGCTGATCGCGGCGAACCGGATCGACTGTGACTGGCAGAAATCCGGGCGCTATATCGCGGCGCATAGTCCCAAGCAGTTCGACGGGCTGGCCCGGCTGGTAGAGGCCCGGGCCCGAGCCGGAGAACCAGAGATGACGCTGGTGCCACAGTCCCAGCAACTGGGCGAGCTTGGGTCCGATCGTTATTTCGGCGGGGCGGTGACGGCCTACAATGCAGCGGTGCAGCCGGCCAAGCTGCATGTGGGCCTTTTGCGGCTGGCCGAAGGGCTGGGGGTCGTGGTGCAGGGCGGGCACGAGGTGACGGGCATCGCGCGCGACGGGGCGGGGTCTTCCGTCAAGGCGAGGGATCAGACCATCGCCGCGCGTCAGGTGCTGATCGCCACAAACGGCTACTCCGGCCCGCTGTCGCCCTGGCTGCAGCGCCGGGTCATCCCCATTGGCAGCTACATGCTGGCGACAAATCCGCTGCCCCCCGATGTTGCAGCCCGGCTGATCCCCAAGGGGCGGATGGTGGTCGATACCCGAAAGGTCGTCATCTATTTCCGCATGTCACCCGATGGCCGCCGTCTGATCTTTGGCGGCCGTGCGGCGCTTGCGGAAGCCAATCCGATGCGCAGCCTGCCGCGGCTCTACGACATGATGCTGGAGGTTTTTCCGCAGCTTGCGGGCACACCCGTCAGTCATGCCTGGAACGGTTTTGTCGCCTATACCTTTGACGAACTGCCCCATATCGGGGTGCAGGATGGGCTGCACTATGCGATGGGATACTGCGGTTCCGGGGTATCGCTGTCGCTTTACTACGGGATGCGGGCGGGCCAGAAGATCCTCGGCCGGGCGGAAGGGGCGACAGCGCTTGACGGCCTGCAGTTCCAGACCCGGCCGCTTTACTTTGGCAAGCCGTGGTTCCTTACCCCTTCGGTCGCTTGGTGCCGCCTTGCCGACCGACTGTTCTCTTGACCGACAGGCCACCTGCCATGAGCCAATCCGATCTTCCCTCGACAATCGCGCCTGAAGACGAGCCGCTCCTCGCCGCCGCGACCACGACCCATCAGATTGGCCCAATGCTGCGCCACCGCCGCAAGGAGTTGAGCCTGACGCTGGCGCAGGTTGCCGAAAGGGTCGGCATCGCAACCGGTTTCCTCAGCGAGATCGAGCGCGATCAGGCCTCGCCTTCGGTGGCCACGCTGATCCGGCTATGCGACGCGCTGGGGGTCCCCGTCGGCTCGCTTTTCACCAGCAACCAGCCGCTGTTGGTGCGCGCGGGCGCTCGGGAAAAGATGCGCTATGGCGGGCAAATGATCACCTACGAGCTTCTGACCTCGCGCAACGCCCACCAGATGGCCTCGATCATGAGCCAGCTTTTGCCCGGCGGCATGTCGGGCCCGGAACAGCACACGCTGAACGCTGAGGAGGAATTCGTTCTGGTCCTGAATGGCGAGATGATCATGGAAATCGGCGATCAGAATTTCCACCTTTTCGAGGGTGATGCGCTGACCTTCGATCCGCGTTTGAAGCACCGGTATCTGAACCCCAGCAAAAGCCAGGTCTGCCGGACGCTGTGCGTGATCACGCCGCAGCCGCGCTAAGGGCGACCACGTCAACGGACTTGACAGGCGGGTCTTGTAGGCTAGTATTTCTCTCTGATAGAATATTATTCGTTTTTAGATAAACTCCTCGGAGGGACGGATGCGCGATGTTGCGGTGATCGGGGCGGGACTTGCCGGGGCTGCGGCCGCCTTGCGGCTGCGCGATGCAGGCCTGTCCGTCACCGTGATCGAAGCGCGGGGCCGTCTGGGAGGACGCACCTATTCGCGCAGCCTTGGGGCCACCGATGACTATTGGGAGCTCGGCGGCGGCTGGATTTGCGAGCGGCATGCCCGCATGAAAACCCTGGCCGCCCGGTTTGGCATCGGCTTGCGCCCGACCTTGCCGATTGCCGAGCGACGCTGGCATGACGGGCAGGCCCTGCGGACAGACGCGCCCGTCGCGGCTGACAAGCTGGCGGCCCATCTGCAAGGGCTGCAAGCCGTGCGGGCGGATTCGCTGGCCATGCAGGGCGGCTCGGGCCGCTGGCAGGGCGACAACCCTTGGGCCACCGTGTCCTTTGCCGATTACATGGACGCCAAGGGCCTGCCCGAAACCGTCCGCCGCGAGTTCATCGCCTGGTGGACGCTTAGCGGTTCGGGCGACATCACCCGCGTGAACGTGCTGGATGCGCTACATTGCGCGTCCTACTACGGCGGGACAATGGAAGCGACGCTGGAAGAACTGACCCATACCTTCGAGGGTGGCGTCGGAACACTGGTCGAACGCATGATTGCGGAAAGCCGGGCCGAGGTGATCCTGGGCGATGCGGTGGTCGAAGCAAGCGACCGGGATGGCCATGCAAGCCTGCGCCTGTCCAGCGGGCGCGAAGTCACGGCGCAGCAGGTCGTCCTGGCAGTACCGGTCAACGTGATCGACACCATGCGCTTTGATCCGGCTTTGCGCCCCGCGCAGGCACAACTGGCCGCCGAAAAACATCAGGGTCGCGCCATCAAGATTCTGTTCCATGTGCGGGGTGTGAAACCCGGCATCCTGGTCACGGGCGAGGCCGAAGGCCTGCGCTGGATGTTCTCGGAACGCAGCCTTCCGGACGGGAGCACCCTGATCATCGCCTTTGGCCTTTATGACGAGGTGCCCGACACCTGCCAGGCCACCATGGAACGCGCCGTTCAGCGGTTCTTTCCCGAAGCCACGCTTCTGTCGCATGATTGGCACGACTGGATCCGTGATCCATGGTCATCGGGCACTTGGGTGTCACATGGTCTTGGGCAAAGCCCGCTTTTTGCCGGCCCGGAATGGGCACAGAAGGGCCGGTTCCATTTCGCCGGTAGCGACATTGCCACGAACGCCTCCGGCTGGTTCGAAGGCGCGGTTCTGTCCGGCGAGGCCGCTGCCGATGCGATCCTTGCCGCCCATCATCCCTGACCCAAGAGGTATCCCATGACGCGCCCAGAATTGACCCCGGTTGACGCCGCCATCATCGGTGCGGGCTTTGCTGGTCTGTCAGCCGCCCATGCCTTGCGGGCAGGCGGGGCCAAGGTCTTGCTTCTGGAGGCACAGGAACAGGCGGGTGGGCGGGTGAAGACCGTCCAGCACGCCGATGGCCACGCCTATGACAAGGGCGGGCAGTTCTATTGCCGGGACATGACCCGCATCTACGCGATGGTCGAGAAATTCGGCCTGACGCGCCGTGACGTGCGCAAAGTGCCGGGGGTCGTGGCCATGCTTGGGGGCAAGCGCAAAGTTCTGGAAACGGATTTTCTGGAGCACGGATTCTTCGAGCAGATATTCGAGGCCGACCCGCATCGCCCTGGAAGCGTGTTGGACTGGGTCCTGTCGCTGGGTCTTGATGCCGAAGGCGTGGCGATGATCAAGTCGGGTTGCGAAGAGGTGATGGGCCGTCCGATCGAAGAGCTGTCCTTTCGTTCGGTGCTGGATTGCCTGAGCCGGTTCGAAAGCTTTGAAAACACGATGGAATACGCTTGCACCGAAGGGATGGGTACCTTGGCCGGCCTGATGGCGGCTGACCTTGGCGAGAATTTCCGCGCCAATGCCCCGGTGACGGCGGTAGATCGTCGGGGCGGGCTGTTCCACCTGACAACTCCCGGAGGTACCGTCACAGCCCGAAAGTTGGTTTATGCCGCCAGCCCCGCCGTGCTGCGCCAGATCGACTGGAAAGCCCCTCAGGATCAGTGGCTGAAGGCGCTGCCCGATCAGTTCGTCGCGGGCAAGATGATCAAGATCGTGATGCGCTATGAAAGCGCGTTCTGGCTGGGCAGCGATTATGGCTGGCTCGGCCAGACCGACAACCCCTCGGGCCTGTCTGTCATGGATGCCTCGGACCCTGCGGGCGGGATGGACGTGTTGGCCGTCTTTTGCGGTGGCACGGCGGCCATGGCGCTGGCGGGGCTGACCGAAGATCAGACGCTTGCCCGTGTGATGGACATCATCGAACCGATGCTTGGCCCCAAGGTCCGCCACCCGCTGACCGTGGTGCAGACGGTCTGGACCGATCACCCTTGGGTCGGCGGTGGCTATTGCACCTGGGCCAAACCCTGGGACAGTGCCGACCCGCAGGCCCCGCTGCGGGAGGCCCATGGCGGGCTTTACTTCACCGGCGCCGAACTTGGCCCCGCCTTTACCGGCTTCATCGAAGGCGCCCTGTGCGCGGGCGAAGAGATCGCCGGACGCATTCTGGCCGCAGGCTGAAACCCCAACCCCAAGGATAAAATCATGACCGTCATTTCCCGTCGCCGCACGCTGGGCCTTCTTGGGGCCACAGTCCTCCCCATGCCCTTTGTCCGCCGTGCAAATGCCGAAGAACCGGTGGTCCATATCTACAACTGGGCCGACTACATCGGCGAGACCACGCTTGCCGATTTCACCGCCGAGACCGGGATCGAGGTGGTCTACGACACCCTCAGTTCGAACGAAGAGGCCGAGGCCAAACTTGTGACCGGGCAATCCGGTTATGACCTTGTGCTTCTGACCGGATCCAGCCTGCCCCGACTGGCGCCCGCAGGCACCGTGCAACCGCTTGACCGCAAGGCTTTGCCGCTTTGGGGCAATCTTGACTCGGAAATTCTGCGACTTGGGGCGTCCTGGGACCCCGGCAACGCCCATGGCTTTCCCTATACCTGGGGAACAGCCGGCATCACCTACAACGCCGATCTGGTCAAGGAACGGCTGCCCGATGCCGACCTCACCTCGCTTGACCTGATCCTGAAGCCTGAAAATGCCGCGAAACTGGCGGACTGCGGCATCACGCTTCTGGACACGCCCGAAGCAGTGCTGGGCATGACCATGGCCTATCTGGGTCTTGATCCGGCAGCTCTGACGGCCCAAAATATCGACGCGGCGGTCGCGGTGTTAGTGGGGGTCCGGCCATCAATACAGACCTTTGACAACACCAATTTTCTGAACACCCTGCCCACGTCCGAGGTCTGCGTCGCCAACACCTTTGCCGGAGACTATGCCACCGCCGTTGGCCGCGCGATGGAATCTGGGATCGAGGTGAATCTGGGCTACTTTGTCCCGCGGACCGGCGCGCCGATCTGGGTGGATAACTTCTGCATCCCGGCGGATGCACCCCATCCCGCTAACGCACACCTGTTCCTGAACTTTCTCTTACGCCCCGAGGTCATCGCGGCGACCACCAACTACACCTATTATGCCAACGCCAACCTCGCTTCACGCACCTTTGTGGCGCCCGACATCCTGGCCAATCCGGCGATCTATCCCGATGCCGAGGTCATGGCGCGGCTTTACACCCAGCCCACGCCCACAGATGACCAGATGCGCTTGCTCATTGACGCATGGCGCAAGATCAAGAACGGGTAAGCTGCCGTCTCGGCCCTTGCAGACCGAGCGTGAAAGCCGCCAAGGGCGGCGGCACCAATGGTCAGGGCAATCCCGTCCAGAAAGTCGCGCCAGGTAATGCCCCGGTCCATACCGAGGCGTCGTTCATTTTCAGACCATTGCATCAAATATCTCCTGTTGTGGCCACAAAGGCAGGCGAAAATCCAGTTGGTGGACAGGAAAGGCGCGCAGATGTCAGGCGGGATTTATACAGCTTTACTTGCCGGTAAGCCACTTCCCGAGCCGTGCGAACCGAGACGGTGGAATGCCCAACAGCGTTTCACGCCGGTCGGCGATGCGCAGAAGGCTGTACATCGCATGGACCCCCAACCAGCGCAGGGGCTCAGGCTCCCAATACCGGGGGCGGCGATTGACCCAGGGAAGTGCTGTCAACGCGCTGTCACGTCCCAGCGCTAGATCGGCTAAGGTCCGCCCCGCCAGATTGGCGGTCGAAACGCCGACGCCAACGTAACCGCCTGCCCAGCCAAGCCCGGTCTTCCGGTCCAGACCCACCGTCGCGCACCAGTCGCGGGGCACGCCAATGATGCCGCACCAGGCGTGATCGATGCCATGCGCCGCAGCGGCAGGAAAGTGCTGCTGCAGCAGGGCCGTAAGCCGTTCGATTGTAGCCATATCGGGGGTGCCGTTCTGGTCATCGATCACTGAGCCGAACCGATAAGGAATGCCGCGCCCACCAAGGGCGATGCGCCCGTCCTGGGTGCGCTGACAGTAGCAATAGGAATTGGCATAGTCGGCGAGAATCTCATGCCCCGACCAGCCGATCTGATCCCAGACCGATTGCGGCAAGGGCGGCGTCACGATCTGAGCCGTGTTCAGCGGCAGCCATTCCCGCTTGTGGCCGGGAAGACCGGCGGTAAAGCCTTCGGTCGCGCGCAGGATGATGGGTGCGCGGACGGTGCCGCGATCGGTGACCACCTGACCGCTTGCGTAGCTGAGGACGGCCGTTCCCTCGTGGATCACAGCACCGGCGCGTTCGGCGGCGTCGGCCAGGCCGCGCACCAGTTTGGCAGGCTGCACCCGGGCCACGCCCTTGGCCACCATGCCGCCCATGATGCCGGGGATATTGACCCGGGCGCGGGCTTCATCGGCGGTGATCTCATAAACCTGGCCCGCTTCGCCCCAGGACTGACGATGGGCGACCTCGCCCTTCAGCCGGTCAAGCTGTGCGCGGGTGGTGGCGACGATCAACTCATCGGTCGGCAAGATGTCGGCCTCAATCCCCTCTTCCTGTGCGACACGCATGACCTCGGCAACGGTGCCTCCCATCGCGCGGACCATGTCCAGCACCGCCTCGCGCCCCCGGTCGGCGGCATAGCGGTCATGGTCCCAGGCAAAGCCGCCGGTCAGCCAGCCGCCGTTGCGGCCCGAGGCGCCGTATCCGGCGAACTCCTTTTCCAGCACCACAACCCGAAGCGATGGGTCCGCCTTGCGCAAATAATAGGCCGTCCAAAGGCCGGTATACCCCGCACCGATGATGGCTACATCGGCCGTCGTATCGCCGGTCAGGGCTGCACGGCGGGTCTGGGGCAGGCCGATGTCGGCATACCAGAAGCTGACATCTCCGGTCTTCATGAACCCTCGCATATAGCAGTTGCAGTCGCGCTTTTGACCGGAGCGGGGTTAAAAGCGGGCCGCAGTGCCGACGCGTTTCCTTTTGTGAGGCGGGGTCCTTTCGCTGTCAAGTTTCGCCAAAACAGGGTCGGACGGGCAATCCGGCCTGTTTCGAATAACTTGGGCGGTTTTCCCTTAGAACGGCCCGAAAACCCGCCAAACCGTGTATATCGTTCTGATTTCAGCAACGTCATGTGATGAAATCAGCGCTGTCGGCAACGACTGG
>CAIXBE010000580.1 GCA_903917595.1 uncultured Rhodobacterales bacterium | reverse complement strand
GGCCTTCATGCTGCCCGCACCCACCGGCTTTGGCCACTATGTCACCTATTGCGGGACATAAGTTGACGGCCCAGCCCTTCATCGCCACCATGGGCGCATGACTGACCGCACCGACATCCACGACCGCCTTGCCACGAGCCTTCGCGAAGCCCGCAAGGCGCGGGGTCTCAGTCTGGATGCCGCGGCGAAACTGTCGGGCGTCAGCCGGTCAATGGTCAGCCAGATCGAGCGCGGCGAAAGCAGCCCGACGGTGGCCACCCTCTGGGCGCTGACCCGGGCGCTGCAACTGGACTTTGCGGGGCTGCTGGAAGGCCGCCCGACCCCGGGGATCGAGGTTACCCGCGCCGCCGCCGCCCCGGTGATCACCCGCGGCGGTGTGACGATCCGCATCCTGTCGGCCCCGGAAACCGTCGGCGCGCATGAGGTTTATGAACTGGTGTTCACCAAGGGGGCAACGCTGACCTCCGAGCCGCATTCGCCGGGCTGCCGCGAGCATCTGACCGTGCTGGAGGGCCGCCTGACCGTGGCCTCGGGAGAGGCAACCGAAGCGCTTGGCCCCGGCGATGTCGCCCGCTATCCGGCCGACCGCGCGCATGAGATTGCCGCCGGGACGGGCGCGGCACGGGCGATTCTGATCGTCCAGGACAGTTGACGACCAGCAGCGGGGGGTTTCACACCCCCCGTGGAGTAGTTGGGCCAAGAAAAAGTCACTTCCGTTTTAGTGGATTATTTTCCGTTATATTGACTTTCCGCGCCGGACGTGAGACAGATCGGCAAAGTGGAGGACACCAGCAATGACCGACCAGACGGCTTTTCTTGATCACCTCACCGCCACCCTTGCCGGGATCGAGGCCGAGGGTCTGATGAAACGGGAACGCCAGATCACCGGGGCGCAGGGCGCGCATGTGCAAGTGGCCGGGCGCGAGATGCTGAACCTTTGCGCCAACAACTACCTTGGCTTGGCCGATGATCCGCGTCTGATAGCCGCCGCCAAGGCCGCGATGGACGGGCACGGGTTCGGGATGGCGAGCGTGCGGTTCATATGCGGCACGCAGGACATCCACCGGCAGTTGGAAACCCGGCTGGCGCAGTTTCTGGGCCATGACGACAGCATCCTGTTCGCCGCCTGTTTCGATGCCAATGGCGGGTTGTTCGAGCCGCTTTTGGGGGCGGAAGATGCTGTGATCTCGGACAGTCTGAACCATGCGTCGATCATCGACGGCATCCGATTGTGCAAGGCAAAGCGCTATCGTTACGCCAATTCCGACATGGCCGACCTTGAGGCGCAGTTGAAGCAGGCCCGGGCCGACGGGGCGCGGTTCATCCTGATTGCCACCGATGGCGTGTTTTCGATGGACGGGTATTACGCCAGGCTTGGGGACATCCGCGCTTTGGCCGATGCTTTCGGCGCGATGGTCATGGTCGACGACTGCCATGCCACTGGCTTTACCGGCCCGCAGGGACGCGGCACTCCAGCGCGGGCGGGGGTCAAGGTCGACATCCTGACTGGCACGCTGGGCAAGGCGCTCGGTGGCGCGCTTGGCGGCTATATCGCCGGACCGCAGGTGGTGATCGACCTTCTTCGCCAGCGGGCACGGCCTTATCTCTTTTCCAACGCGCTGCCGCCTGCCGTGGTGGGTGCGGCGCTGGCGGCTTTGGATATTGTGGAAGGGGCCGATGACCTGCGCGCCCGCCTGACCGCCAACGCCGCCTATTGGCGCGCAGGATTGGCGGAGGTGGGCTTTACCCTGCTGCCGGGCGAGCATCCGATCATCCCGGTGATGTTGGGCGACGCCAAGCTGGCGCAAGCGATGGCCGCCGACCTGTTCCAGCGCGGCGTTCATGTTGCGGGGTTCTTCTTTCCGGTCGTCCCCAAGGGTCAGGCCCGTATCCGCACCCAGATGAATGCGGCCTTGACGACAGGTGACCTTGATTTCGCGCTGGACGCCTTCACCCAAGCCGGAAAAGCCACGGGAGTTCTGAAATGACCAATGAAATGAAGACTCTGGTAAAGGCGAAGCCTGAACCCGGCCTCTGGATGGAAACCCGGCCCGTGCCCGAGATCGGCCCCGACGATGTGCTGATCCGCGTCAACAAGACCGGCATCTGCGGCACCGATATCCATATCTGGAACTGGGACGCCTGGGCGCAGAAGACCGTTCCCGTGCCGCTGGTGACGGGGCATGAATTCGCCGGTGAGATCGTGGAGCTGGGCCGCAATGTCGAAGGCCTGAGCATCGGCCAGCGCTGTTCCGGCGAGGGGCATCTGATCGGCAAGACCAGCCGCCAAAGCCGGTCGGGCAAGTTCCACCTTGACCCCGAAACCCGTGGCATCGGCGTCAACGAACCCGGGGCCTTCGCGCAATACCTGCGCCTGCCCGCCTTCAACGTCGTCCCCCTGCCCGACGCCATCGACGACGAGATCGGCGCGATCCTCGACCCCCTGGGCAACGCCGTCCACACCGCCCTTAGCTTCGATCTGATCGGCGAGGATGTCCTGATCACCGGCGCAGGCCCAATCGGCATCATGGCCGCCGCCGTCGCCCGCCACGTCGGCGCGCGGCATGTGGTGATCACCGACATCAATCAGGCCCGGCTGGACCTTGCGGCTCAGGTGGCCGACGTGGTCCCGGTCAATGTCGCGACCACGGACCTGCGGTCGGTCTATCCGTCGCTGAAAATGTCACAGGGCTTTGACGTCGGGATGGAGATGTCGGGCAGCCAACAGGCCCTTGACCAGATGGTCGAACACATGGTCATGGGCGGCCGCATCGCCATGCTGGGCATCCCGCCGGGCAAATCCCCGGTCGACTGGTCGCGCATCGTCTTCAAGGCCATCACCATCAAGGGCGTCTATGGCCGTGAGATATTCGAGACCTGGTACAAGATGATCGCCATGCTGGAAAACGGGCTGGATGTCCGCAAGGTCATTACCCACCGCTTCAAGGTCGATGATTTTGTGCAGGGGTTTGACGCGATGCGGTCGGGCCTTTCGGGCAAGGTGGTGCTGGACTGGCGCTGACAGAAGCGGCACTGACCTGCGCCACTTGGTTTACACCGCCCGACGCATCGGCGATAACCGCCTATGACGGCCCAGAACGGTTGATGCCATGCTCCTCCTGATCGACAACTACGACAGCTTTACCTACAACCTTGTCCATTATCTGGGCGAGCTTGGGGCCGATGTCGTCGTCAAACGCAACGACGCGCTTGAAGTGCAGGACGTCATCGCCATGCGGCCTGAGGTGATCGTCCTGTCCCCCGGCCCCTGCGACCCTGCCGCTGCGGGTATCTGCCTGCCGTTGACCAAAGCCGCCGCGACCGCTGGCATCCCGCTTCTGGGCGTCTGCCTTGGCCACCAGACAATAGGTGAGGCCTTCGGCGGCAAGGTGATCCGCTGTCATGAGATCGTGCATGGCAAGATGGGCACCATGCACCACTCCGGCAAAGGCGTCTTTCG
>CAIXBE010000579.1 GCA_903917595.1 uncultured Rhodobacterales bacterium | reverse complement strand
TGCTGCGGCCGCCCGCAGTCATGACCTGAAGGGGGCTGATCGGATCGAACACCGGTTTGATTGTTTCGGAAAGATTGCCGACATCGCCACGCAACAACTCCAGCATTCCGACGTCGCTCGACGCCCCCAGATAGGTGTGGAGCGACGGTTTACGCAGGTCGCAATCAATCAGCAGGGTTTCAAGGCCCGCTGCGGCATAGGTGCGCGCCAGCGACAGCGCCGTGGACGATTTTCCTTCCGCTGGCAGAGCAGAACAGATCAGCACAATCCGGCCGCCACTGGCCGGATCGCGCTTCTTTTCCAGATCACGCAAGGCAATATCGGTAGCCGAGCGCAGTTTGCGGAAAGTTTCGGCGTAAGGCGAAAGCGGTGCGGTCATGATCGCGTCCGAGAACACTGATTTCTCTTTGGACGCGGCCAGATTTGGCACCGTCACCGGAACCTTGGCCTGCAGGACGTTGCGCAACTGGCTGGCTGACGTGACACCGCCGATGAAATATTCACTCAGGAAGGCCAGCGCCACCCCGGCGGCAAGCCCCAAAAAACCCGCAGCGACAAGCACCAGTTTCCACTTCGGCGAGGAGGCTGAGGTCGGTGGGAGGGCCTCGGATACGATCCGGGCATCGGCGATCTGGATATTCGCCAGCGCGCCGAAATCCTGTACGCGCGCCAGAAGCTGCTGATACTGATTGCGCGCCACATTGGCGCTTTGTTGCAGGTCGAACAGATCGGCCAGCATGGTGGGCGACAGATCGGAATTAAGCAGCGTTTCGCGCAACGCATCGCGCGCCGCCGTCTGTTTGTCGCCAAGCAGGCTGACCTCGTTGCGCAACCCGCCCAGCACCGATTGCGATTTGTTGTTCAGGCTGGCGTCGATATCGGCAAGGGCTGCGCGCAGATCCACGGCATCCAGCGATTCGGCTACTACGACCTGCAAGCGGTCTTGCAGATCCTTGCGCTGCGCAACCAGCGCCGCAAGGGCCGCATCGCCCAGCGTCGTGGAGACTCTGTCCCAATCTTGCGATTTCAGCGCGCCCTGTGCCGCGTCCACAGTGGCCAGGAGCGCGGCCTGCGATGCGCTTGCCGCCTCCATTTCGCGGCGTAACGCCGCCACATCGGCGCTTCCGCTTTCGGCTTCCAGCCGGGCCAGATTGGTTTTGATGAAACCATTCAGGCTGTCTTCCGAAGCCGCAAGCCCGGCCTGCGCGGTTGCAAGCTGCCGGCT
This sequence comes from uncultured Rhodobacterales bacterium, assembly GCA_903917595.1. Lineage (GTDB taxonomy): Bacteria > Pseudomonadota > Alphaproteobacteria > Rhodobacterales > Rhodobacteraceae > Tabrizicola > Tabrizicola rara. Next base: position 4,607 of record CAIXBE010000579.1, on the reverse strand, counting down.
CAGAACGTCGCGGGCCGCAATCGAGCCTTGGATCTTGGCTGCAACCTGCCTCTCAATGTAGACCTTCGCAGTGATATTGGCCAGATCGGCGGCCCGCCTTGCATCCACCGAGGTGACGGAAACTGCGATCAAATAGGTCAGACCGCGCCTCCGCACATTGAGGTTTGATTGAAACTTGGCCAGCACCGAACCGACCAGCGCCTCGCCGGTCACTCCGGGGCGCGGCTTCAGCCCGAACGCTGCCCGCAGCCGGTTGGACGAAAGATCGACCCCCAGGGCCAGCCCGATCTTTTCGCGCATCCCGATTCGCGGCCCGAAATCGCCGTCGTTCACCAGCCCCGCCGCCGCGATCACCGCAACCGCTGTGGCAGGCGATTTCAGGATTTCGACCTCGCCGTCGACGTTGGTGCTCAGGGTGGTGCTCTGCATCCCATTGACCGCGTTGGGGTCAAGCAGGTTGGAATTGCCGGTACTGATCTGGATCAGCGCCGTCGCGTCATACTTTGGCTCTGCCGTCAACAGATAAGCAAAAGCCAACCCGATCAGCATGGCCACGGTCATCAGGATCAGCCGTTTCTGCCGCCGAAGAATGGCGATGATTTCGTGGATGTCGATTTCTAAAGGCTGCAAACGCAAATTCTCCCGTAATGGAACCATCGTAGACGTGCTTAGTGTGGCGTACACATAATCTGAATAACCAGCCACGAAAAGAGTGAGCAGGCATTCAGAAGTCGCAGACATTCTGGTCCGCATTCAAGGCACAGTTGCCTTGCTTTCGCCTGAAGCTTTCTTACTGGCGACAGCGCGTCGCTCTGATCAGGAAATCTGGACGACAACGGGTGCAACGCCATGAAGCAAACGCACCGCGCTCAGCATGCCGGACAGATACGCACCCGTATCAATAGCGATCAGGTCCGGGCCCACAACTGGGTGATCGACGATGCTGTGTCCGTGCACTACTGTCAGATCTGCGTTCGGATGGGCCGCATGCCGGCCCCAAAGCAGAGTCTCGCGCGGCTGCCTGGTCATCGGTGCGCCAGTCGCAGCGGCAGCATGAACCAGGACGTAGCGGTCAAAGGTCAATCCGTAGGGCAGCTGTTCCAGAAAATCACGGTGGGCCTCCGGGATATGGGCCTGCAGCATTTGGAGCAACCGCCGTTCCGAAAACTCCGCCAGTTCAGCAGCACCGATCCGCAATCCGTAGGACAAAAGCGTTTCAAAGCCGCCGAAGTCCAGCCAGCTTCGACCGCGTTTCGGGCTTTTCAGAAACGCGTTCATCATGTCTTCGTGGTTTCCCAAGATGCAGTGCCGGGTCATTCCCGCGGGTGCGGTGGCAGTCAGATGATCCAGCAGCAAGGCGGACTGCGGCCCCCGGTCCACCACGTCTCCCAAAAGCACCACGACCGCTTCGCCCCCGAACAGGGCAGCATCGGCCATGATCTTTTGTTCCAGCCTTCGATATAGATCAGCGCAGCCATGCAGATCGCCCACGGCATAAACCGGCTTGCCCTTCGGATCAATCGGCAGCAATGTAACCAGATTGCCATCCAGATTGTTTCCAGACCAGATGGTGCGGGCGGCTGCGACCAGCCGAGACATATAGCTGTATTCCGATGTCATCAGGCTTTTGCCACAACGTCGGTTTCACCCCGGTGGCGCGCAATTCCAAGCGCAAGAATAGCCAGGAAAAGAAAGACGTTCGCCTGAATTTCCAGGCTGAAATCGCCAAAGGAATGCAGGCCAGCTGTGAGCATCGCCCCCATCGCAGCCACCGGTGGTGCCAGCAGGCTGGTCCGCCGCCGGTAGTTTTGAATGCACCGCCGGGCGATCATCGCCAATGCCACCAGCGGCAGACTGCCAACGACCAGCCCGAGTTCAACCCAAAGTGTCAAATAAGTGTTGTGCCCCATGTTCACTTCTGCCGCGATCAGAACGGGAGGGGTACGAAACAATTCAAACGCAGGTGCAAAAGCGTCCCAACCAAAACCGGTCAAGGGGCGTGCGGCAATCATGGTGAGCATCTGCCTATAGATATCCATCCGCCCCTCCGTGTCGCCGGCCAGAAACAGCAACCGATCGACGACGCCACCGCCCTCCAAGCCAAAGGTTGCGACAAGGGTGACCAAGACCAGCGCCGATGCCTGCGCGATTAGACGAAAACGGCCGACCTTGCGGCGGGCTTGCATCAAAACAAAGGTGAGTATGCCGCCTGCCAGGCTTGAAAGCAACCCAAGGCGCGACTGCGTGGCCAAAAGTGCCAGCAAGATAAGGCCCACAAGCGTCCCCAGAACCATGTTTTCCATGTTGGAAACATTCAGAAAGTTCGATTTACGGCCAGTGCGGGTTTGTGGCAGGTCGGCCCGTTCCATCAATGTGGCGATTCCGAGGCACAGACCAAAGCCAAGAAAAGTCGCAAGAGAGTTGCGGTTTACAAAGCCTGCGGTCGCGGCCCCCAGACTGAATTCCTTTTCGCCCCACGGGGCGGTGTCGCCCATGACCTTCAACAGCACAAGACCAAGAACGGCATGCGCAGCCACCCCCAGAAAAAGCACGAAACTGATGCGGCGAATGCGGTCTGACTGGCTTGCCGTCTCCAGCATCAACAAGAAAAACAGACCAAAAATCACGCTGCGCAACGCACCTACGAGACTGCTCCCGGGCACAATCGAAATCGTGACCATCGAATTGGGAAGGGCCGCCGTCACTGCATCGGGCAGACTGATCAAGGACGTGGGCAAGTGCCCGGCAAAAGGCAATGACTGCAACAGCGCGAACAGTGGAACTGGCAACACTGCCAGAAGAATCCCGCGATAATACTTTAGCCGCAGTGGCCGGTCAGATGCTGCATCACGGCCTGATAGCATGTAGATCGCCGTGGTAAGGCCGATGACAATTCCCCAAACCATCCACCAGACCGGCCTATGACTGCCTAACGGCAGCGGAGAAAGCAAAGTGATGGCCAGCAAAACCATCGCAAGCCTGTTGTTCATGCGCGAATATGTCGGGTTGCTGCTGATTGAGGGTGACCGGCGGCGTCGTGGGGCTGCTTTCGCGGTACTGAACGTCGGCTGCAATGTCATTTCAGGGGTTTCCCGGAACGGGCTGCTTGGGTTTTGCCGCTTGCCTCAAATCGGATAGAAACCGGTTCAGCGCGTTGTTCGGCAAAGCGGCGATTTTGGCTTCGATCCAAGCCCGGTGATCCGGGTTCGCCACGTAGTGTTGGGCGATCGCGGCCAGTCCGAAGGTGGTCCCCATCAAAAAACTCAAATCCTGATCCAAAGCGTTTCGCGCGGCAGGATCGAGGCGGTCCTGACGCTGCATCCCCAGATCGACCCGCCGAAGCGCCTGCCATCCTTCCAATGGTGCGAATGCACGAGATCGCGTGAGAGCCGCGTTGCTGGCCGAATCGTCGTCGAATTCGTTGGCAGTTTGCGCTTGCACCAGATACCCCATCGCGAATGTCGGTGTCCAAATTGTCGCGCGCATCGCAAAATCATCACAGCCACGCAGAACATTGTTTTTGATATCAGATGGTTGCAGCGAAATCAACAAAGACGCCTGCAACTGAATGCAGGCTTCCAACACTTCCTTCTGTCCAGTCCAGGTCATCGGTAAAGCCACAGGTGCAAACGCTGGACCTTCCGCCAGCCGCACAATCATGTCACCCGTTTCTAGCTGCGAAAAGATCACGGCCGGGTATTCGTGAGCAAGTGCGAAGAGCGAACACCCTATCACAACGGCTGATATGACCAACGCCAATCTACGCATCGTCAACTTACACTGTCTTGCATTCTTCCGCTTTCAGACCCTACACTCCTCAAACTCCGGACCAAGTACCAGCATTTGAAGTAGTTTTCGAGGCCTTTCTGAGGTCTTGTTCGTCTTGAGAAAAATTGCCTTGACATGGCCACCATGTGGTCTGCAAGCGCATTTTCTCTCTTTACAATCACTGTAGCAAGCGTATTCTGCACCTGCTGTCATAGCGTTTTGAGGTGGATGATGAAGAAGCTTATGCTGAGCTCAGTTGTTTGCGCTTCTATGATGTTCGCTCAGGTCGGCCATGCTCAAGAAGTTCTTTTTGATGACGCTGATGCAGCGAACATATTCCTTGCGTGTAGTGGTGGCGATGCAGAGGTTTGCCTAGCGGCAGTAAACTTAGTTATTGCAAAACTTCAAGCCGCGGGTTTAAGCGCTGCTAGCTTGAACATTCAGCTTGCCTCGCTTGCGAGTGCAATCGCCGATGTCGCCAGAGATAACCCGGTCGCGAGCGTTCTCTTAGCAACTGGCCAAGCGCTTCAAACCGTTGCTAAAACGTCTTCAGATCCAGCGCAGCAGGCAGCAATCCTGACGTTGGCCACATCTGTTTCGAATGGTGAAGTGCCCGACAAAACAACGGTACTCACCTCTACTACACCGATCAGCGGTGCCTGACAAAAGTCGTCACGCGCACGTTGAGAAGCGGGGCGATTCTTTTTTTTCTGTTTTTTGTAACGGTGAGCGATATACTCGTAGCTGTGATTTTGGTTTATTGTTTGAGAGTAATGATTGGCGTAATCGCAGTGAAGACTTTGAAGCTCTGGTCAGTATTGAAGGAGCGCATCTTTACG
>CAIXBE010000578.1 GCA_903917595.1 uncultured Rhodobacterales bacterium | reverse complement strand
GGTGGCCAGCAGGGCGGCGCGGACGTCGTCGATACCGGTGTCACGTTCAAGGAACCGGCCTGCCATTTGCGGCTGACCCGCGAGGCGGCAGAGATCGACCACGGCGCGCGCATGGGTCAAGGCTGCAAAGTTCCCTGCCGTCAAAAGCCTCGACAGCTTCGACTTCAAGGCGATCCCCGCCCTGAACAAGATGCAGGTGCTGGAACTGGCGCGTTGCGAATGGGTCGAGCGGCGCGAGAATGTCATCGCGCTCGGCCCAAGCGGAACCGGCAAGACCCACATTGCCCTCGGTCTTGGACTATCTGCCTGCCAAATGGGCCTGTCCGTCGGCTTTGTCACCGCCGCCGCACTCGTCCATGAACTCATGGAGGCGAGGGACGAACGCAGACTGCTGCGGCTTCAAAAGCAAATGGTCAGCCACAAGTTGCTGATCATCGACGAGTTGGGCTTCGTGCCCCTCAGCAAAACCGGTGCCGAACTCTTGTTCGAACTGATCTCGCAACGCTACGAGCGGGGCGCAACATTGATCACCAGCAACCTGCCCTTCGACGAATGGACCGAAACCTTTGGCTCAGAACGCCTGACCGGCGCGCTTCTGGATCGGCTGACCCACCACGTAAACATCCTTGAGATGAACGGCGAAAGCTATCGCCTCGGCCAAAGCAAGGCCCGCCAGGACAAGGCGTAACCCAACACCAACATCGCAGGTATTTGGCCCTGCAGGGCCAAAGCATCCGGGCAACCGCCCGCTCCCTGACAAGCGCGGCTGCCCGGATGCTGGCGCACGCCTAAGCGGCAATCATGCCAACCCCAAAGTGGCAACATTTTGCGCTGCCCTTTGGCTCACTTTTACTCTGCCGTTGACACTGGATGCGGGCCAGATCGCCGACCTGCTGTCGGGGATCCCGGTGGAGCCGGTACGCATCGACGGACCGGTGCCGACGGGGGCGGATCGATGATCACGGACGGCCGCATGGGGCGCCCCCCTTGCGGCCCGGAAGGGCGTGGGGCGCCGGTCCCGCAACAGGAACCGACGAAGATCAGAATACGCCCCAGGCTGAACGGTGAACTGGTCAACGAAGCCCGCCACCTCGGGCTCGATCTGTCCCGGATCGTGGACGAAGCCCTGGTCCGGGAAACCGAGGCGGAACGCCGCCAGGGTCAGCCGGCCCGGGACCAGGACCGCGAAGGCGGCGACGGGACCGCGTCCAGCACCACCGAGACGTAACAGAACGGGTGTCGGTTCACACCGCGCACCCTCCCCGATACCGACGACCAGACCCGGTTCGACCATTCACGCCACGTGTCGCAACCGGGATTTTCCATTACACATCAATCAGGAGCCCACGGAGACCACCATGTCAGACCTGTTCAAAACCCGAGCCGCAGCGAAAGCCCGCTCCCGCGAAAGGGACGAAGAGAGCCTTCGCCGGGGTGAGGTCACCCCCTCCCAGCTCCAGCAGGAAAACCTCGTGTTCCGGGGGTTCAAAAAGGGCGAGATCGGCCTGCCGACGAAATACATGCGGAAGATCAAGCAGCGGTCCGCGGACAAGGACGACAGCTAGAAAACCGTTACAAAGAGACCAGTTCCGCCGGTTTTTCGGTCACCCGCGCCACCATTTCCTCACCTGTTATGGGTCCAGTTCATGCCTTAAGCAGCAGAGCGTTGCGCTGCGCGTCACGGGTGGCGAGGAACGGCGACCGTTCACTAGATCACCACACCCGCTCGACCGATCAGTTCACCCCCGACATACCCACGATCCCCTGCACTGCGGCGCTCACCCCGCTGGTGATGGTCCCGGTGTTGACGGCGCCGAGCGCGGTGGTCGAGATGTCGCCGACCGAGCCGTTCATCGCGATCAAGGTGTTGTCGACATTCCCCCGGATCACCGAGGTGTTGTGCGCGATGTTCAGCATCATCGTCCCGGTTTGCGCCGATCCACCGACCACAGTCAGCGAAGCCCCAATGGCTTGCGTGGTGCTGGTCGCCGCCTCGTCCACGGCAGATTGCACGCCAACCGTGATGTCGCCGGTATTCACTGCCCCAAGCGCTGTGGTGCTGATATCGCCGATGTCGATGTTCAATAGGCTCGCCTGTACGGCCAAGGCCGCAGTGGTTGTCGCGCCATTGGTCGTTGCGTTCACGCCCGAAATCACATTCGACACCGACCCGTCGATCACGGTCGCGATGTTGCGCTGGTTCCAGTCATCAAAGAATGAGTCCAGTTGCCGGGTGAAATCCGTCAAGACGACTTGGGTCCAGTCATAATTCGCGACCGTCACAGTGCCAGCGGTTACTGCCGCATCAACGTCGCCCGATCGCATCAGACGTGGTAGGCCGGTGGCAGTGTCCAGCACAGCAACGGTATCCAGAATACCCGTTGCCACAGAGCCCACACCCGAGCTGCTCCCGCCGCCATCGGTCTGAGAATTGTAACTGGCGCCTCCGATAACGTAGCTTCCGGGTTCTCCTGACGCATTGCCGACGGTATCGAGGCGGAACAGTTCGCCTGCAAATTCGAACATTACGACAAGTTCGGATATTTTTGTCGGAGCTGAAGTGGGAACAGAGATTAGCTCGAGGGAACCGTTCGTATTAAACCGGATATCGTATTGCCGCTCACCACCGAAAAAAGTCGCCAATGTGCCGCGCTCGGGTGTGAACCTCCTGCCCAGATCACCGACGGTCAGCGTAAGTTCCATGGCACCGGTGTAGGCGGTCGTTTGGGCCAAAGGAGGCCCGAAACCATCGCCACCGGCCCAGTCATAGACACGCAGCGTTCCCAACACGATGTCATCAACGTCCATCGTCGTGCCGTCTTGCAGGGTGATCATCCCGCTTCCACCGGCGGGCAGGCTGGCCAGCCGCGCGAAGGTCAGCGGCTCGCTGAAGGGCGTGACGACGTTTTCGCGGTAATCCTCATAAGCGACCTCGGTCCGGTCCGTCGTGTACCATTCCCGGTTCAGCACGCTTTCCGCGATGTTCGCGTAAACCCCGTTGACCGGCGCCATCGCGCCCGGCGACGAAAGGTTCAACTGTTCGATGGAATACAGGACCCGTTCCAGTACCGACGTACCGCCCGGCAGGGGCGTGACCGTGCCGATCCCGTCATAGACGGTTGTCGTGTCGTTGATCGGAAAATTCGGGTTGGTCGTGTAGGTCTGGGCAAGCGCAATCGGCGGGATCATCGCAGCGATCAGCGCGAGGGTCGAGGTGCGCGCCAGACGCGCGAGCACCGTAAGGCCCCGCTCTGGAAAAACGGCCTCAGCCCCCCTTCGCGCGACTGAAGCGGATCTCCGATCTTCTTGGGCTCTGAAGTGGGGCGTACGCATTCCTTGATTTTCCGATTCCTTCGAGTCGGAAAAACCCCGAAACGTTTCGTAAGATTACCTTGGGACCCCTCACGCATTCAATCTGAGTTTCCTCACAAGAACTCAACGAGGCTCAACGAAGCTCAATGAAATATCCTTTCGATAGGATTTCGATCTTTTGAAAGTCGTTGTTTCGCAACAATTCCATTGGCTCCGGCTTGCCTTGGCTGCCCGGACCGCCGACAAAATCGCTATGACCGATGCGATCTTCACCCAGTTCGCCGCCCTGCTTGCGGCGGCCCTGCTCATCCCGAGCTTCATCTTCCTGGCGTACGGGGTGAACCACCGGAACATGCCGTTCTGGTGGACGGCGGCGTTCGCCTATCTCCTTATTTTCTGCGGATCGACGTTGGCGGCCCTGCGCAACGTCCTGCCCGATCTCGCGGTGAGCCTCGGTGCCAATGCCCTGATCGGGTACGGGTACTTCCTGTGTCTTCGGGCCGTCCGGAGGGTCAAGTCCTGCTGGCGGTTCAGCAGCGCGGAGGCGATCCTGACCGGGGTCTATTTCGTCGGTCTCGTTCTGGTGGTCAGCCTCGCCAACATCTACCCGGCACGCGTCGCCCTAATCTCGACCTTCATAACGTCGGTTTCCCTGGGAGCGTTCTTTATCACCCTGCGTGGCGGCGCGAACGTGAGCCGGATCGGTGATACGGCGCTGCTGGTTTTCGCGGCCGGGAACACGGTCTTCGCGTGCCTGCGGGGCGCATCCGCGCTTCTGGACGGCGACGCCCACCTCATGACTTTCGCGTTCTGGGATCAGGTGTTCTTCATCTGGTCGATCGCCGCGGTCTTCTGTTTCGCGTTCGGCCTTTTTCTGAACGGGACCGCCCTGATCTCGGAAGAAACCCGGCAGGCCTTTGAAAAGGAACGGAGACTGACCGAGGCCCTGACCGAGGCGTTCGAGGGGCAGCGCAACCTGCGCAAGCTGATCCTGCACGAATTGAAGCGGCCCCTTGACGCACTGGCCACGTCGGTCGATCTCACACGCCGGGGAAAAAAGGGGATGTCCGCCGACGAGGTCACGCGCGTCGATCAACTGATCCGTGTCGCGACCGACTATCTGCGCGGAATCGGCGATTACGAAGACATCCACGCCCTGTTCGACACCCCGACGCGGACCAGGGTCAACGTGCACATCCTGATCGAGGACATCAGAAACAAATGGGGGGTGCCCGTCGCGGCCGTACCCGAGGCCGGAGGCACCCGGGTCGCCGTGGATCTTCTGCTCTTCGACATCGCGATCGGGAACCTGATCGAGAATGCGCAGAAATTCGGTGCAGGCCGCACGGAGGTCTGCGTCGACCTTGCGCTCGGAGACGGCAGCGTCATCTTCGACGTAATCGACAACGGACCGGGCATCCCACCGCATGAGGCCGACAGAGTTTTCCGACAGTTCTATAAGATCGAAGCGGACCGGACTGCCGCAACAGGCGGATGCGGGCTGGGGCTCTACGTGGCGCGACGGGTTGCCGAGGCGCACGGGGGCGACTGTCATGTCGTGTCGCAAACGCCATCGACACTGCGCCTTTCCGTGCCGCGCGCCACCGCAGAAGGGGGAGCGAATGCCTGATCATCCCGAAATCCTCGCAATTGATGATGATCAGAAGTTCCTGGCCGATCTGAAGACCTTTTTCGAAGGTCAAGGCATCAGCGTGACCACCGTATCTGATCCGGTACTTGTTGGGTCTGTTGACTACGAGAAGTTCAGAGTCGTGCTTCTGGATCTGGATATGCCGGGCCGGACCGGCCGGGAGGTTCTTGTCGGCATACCCGCCAAGCGTCGTCCTATCGTGATCATCGTCTCGGGTCACAGCGATGTCGACACCCGCATCCACCTGTTGGAGATCGGCGCCGATTTCTTCCTTCCGAAACCTGTGGATTTGACCGAGGTGCTCCTGATCTGTCGACGCATACTTGGGCGGCACAAGAGTGACGATGAAGCCGGTCAGCTCTGGGCCGTCAGCCGCTCTCAT
>CAIXBE010000577.1 GCA_903917595.1 uncultured Rhodobacterales bacterium | reverse complement strand
TGCGCATTCCGACGTATCCGGCCGGTCGTTCCGACAACATCCGGTCAGCTATTCCGGGGTATCCGGCCATCTGAGGATCGTTGCCGCGTAGGCATGGTTTTTGATGTCAGCCTCTTTGGCCGTCGTCAACGTTTTCGGCGGGGCTTCCCGATCTTCGCATCGAATGGCCGTCCAGTTCGAGGCGGTGTGCGTTGTGGATCAAGCGGTCGAGGATCGCATCGGCAAAGGTGGGTTCATCAATCACGGCGTGCCATGCTGTGACGGGCAACTGGCTGGTGATCAGGATTGATCCTCGGCCGTGGCGGTCTTCGACGATTTCCATCAGGTCCCGGCGCTGACCGGCGGTCAGGCGGTCGGGCCCCCAGTCGTCCAAGATGAGAAGGTCCGCCTTCACCAGGGACCGGAACAGCCTGGGAAAGCTGCCGTCACCATGGGCAAGTTCGAGATCGGCAAAGAGACGTGGCAGCCGCTGGTAGATGACGGTGAGGTTGTCGCGGCAGGCCCGCTGGCCCAGGGCGCAGGCGAGCCAAGTTTTCCCGACGCCGCAGGGGCCGGTGATCATCAGGTTGCGGGCTTCGTCGATCCAACGACCGGTGGCGAGCTGCTGGAATTGGCTCCTGTCCAGCTTGCGTGGTGTTCGGAAGTCCACATCTTCGACAGCCGCCCCGACGTGACGCAGCTTTGCGCTGCGCATGCGGGTCTGGAAGCGCCGGGTGTTGCGGCTGGCGATCTCGCGTTCGACCAGCAGGCCAAGCCATTCGGCATGGCTGAGATCTGCCGTGTCATCCTGTTTGCTCATCTCGGCAAAGGCATCCGCCATTCCGTCGAGCTTCAGTTGGCGCAGTTGCTCCAGGGTGGGGTGGGTCAGCATCGTTTCTCCTTTCAAGGGAAGTAGACCGGTCAATGGAAGTAACCGGGGCCGCGGATATTGCCGTGCTGGATCGCAGGCCCGTCCGCGGCAGGTTCAGGCCTGGTGCGATGGAGGTTGTTCTTCAGGATCGAATGGACCGAAGAATAGGATCTGGCGCCGATGGTCAGGGCCCGTTCGCAGGCTGCTTCCAGGGCCTCCGGGCCGTGCGGCTTGGTCAGGCGCATGATGCCAAGGCAGGAACGGAAGCCCTGTTCGGGATGACTGCGGTCGCGCAGGATGACCTCGATCAGCGTCGCCGTGTTGGGCCCGATCTTCGCGGCCCAAGCCTTCAGCCGCTGGGGCGACCATTCGGAATGGCGCCGGTGACTGGCCGGCATGTGATCTGGAAGGGTCGTGTGCTGGCGATTGCCGGAGGTTCGGACATGGGCGGCAACGCGTTGACCCTGATGGAATATCTCGACCGTCCTTGCGGTGAGCCGGACCCAGACCTTCTCGCGCAGCAGGCTGTGCGGAGCCGAATAGTAGTGTTTGGCGACCTCGACGTGGTAGTCGAGAGCCACAGTGCATTGCTTCCATTCAGAAAAAACGTATGTCTCGGCGGGCAAGGGCTTCAGGGCGGCGCGTTCAACCTGATCAAAGATATCGCGGCGGCTGGCATCAAGATGCCGGGTCACGCGATCATTCAGCCGATCGAGGAGGATGC
>CAIXBE010000576.1 GCA_903917595.1 uncultured Rhodobacterales bacterium | reverse complement strand
CTTTCGTTATATGCCGGCGCTGGGCCTGACCGATCCGGACCTTGCGGCCTACCGGGCAATCCTGACCTCGCCCGGGTTTCTGAAGTCGCTGGCGCTGTCGCTGTGGATCGCCGGGGCCTCGACCCTGATTGCGGCGATCCTTGCCCTTGGCGCGGCGCTTCTCCTCCGTCGCAGCTGTCCCGGGCGCGGCCTTGTGTCCTTCCTTGTCCAGTTGAACCTGACCGTGCCGCATGTCGTGGGGGCCATCGGCATCCTTTACCTCTTCTCGCAGTCCGGGGCCTTTGCCCGCCTTGCCCATGCCGCCGGGCTGATCGGCGTGCCCGCGGATTTTCCCGCCCTGACGCAGGACCCCGCGGCCATTGGCATCATCCTTCTCTATGTCTGGAAGGAACTGCCCTTCATCACCCTGATCCTGTTGGCAAATCTGCAAACCATCGGCGACGATCACGAGGCGACCGCCCGTTCCCTTGGCGCAAGCCCGTGGCAAAGCTTTCGCCATGTGCTGTTGCCAATGCTAGCCCCCGGGCTTTTCGCCGCCTCGGCGCTGGTCTTTGCCTTTGCCTTTGGCGCCTATGAGGTGCCGCTGATCCTGGGCGCGCACAGCCCCAAGGCGCTGCCGGTGCTGGCCTGGCAGGCCTATACCGACACCGATCTTGCCCTGCGGCCGCAGGCGATGGCGATGGCGGTGATCATTGCATTGGTGGGCCTTGCGCTGCTGCTGCTTTACGCGCGGATGATGCGTCAGGGTGGCCCCGATGCGCGGTGACCGGCTTAGAACCCTGGTGGGGATGCTGCTGGCGGGCGGGCTGGTTTTGCCCTTCTTGCCGCTGGCGGTCTGGTCGGTGGCGCATGGCTGGCGCTATCCCGACCTTTTGCCGCAGGACTGGACAGGCAAGGCCTGGACCTATGCCCTGTCAGACAGCGCCGGTGTGCTGCACAGCTTTGCGCTGACCAATTTCATCGCCCTTGCCACCACGGTTCTGGCCGCTTTGATCGGGGTCCCGGCCGGGCGGGCGCTGGGGCTGTACCGGTTTCGGGGCAAGGGGCTGGTGACCCTGCTGCTGCTTGCCCCCGCGATCTTGCCCGGGCTGGCCGTGGTCTTTGGCCTGCACGCCATCCTGCTCCGCGCAGGCCTCACCGGCACGGTGACCGGAGTCATTCTGGCCCATCTGATCCCGGTCCTGCCCTATATAACGCTGGTCATGGCCGCCGTCTTTGCCCGCCTTGACACCGACTTCGAGGATCAGGCGCGGTCGCTGGGGGCCAGCCCGTTGCAGACCTTCCGGTATGTCACCCTGCCCGCCATCCTGCCCGGCCTCTTGACCGGGGCGCTGTTCGCGTTTCTGGTATCGTGGTCGCAATACCTGCTGACCTTGGCCATCGGCGGCGGGCGGGTGCAGACCCTGCCATTGGTGCTGTACGGCTTTGCCGCCTCGGGGCGGAACGATGTCACCGGAGCCATTGCACTGCTCTATATCCTGCCCGGCGTCGTGATCCTGATCGTGAGCGCCCGCCTGATCACAGGACGCGGCGCGGCCTTGGCGGGCGGGCTGCGGCCATGACCCGGCTTGTCGTGCAGGGCCTGTCCAAACGCTATCCCGGGGCTGCGGCCCCAGTGCTGGACCGGCTGGACCTGACCATTGAAAGCGGGTCGCTGACCGCGCTGCTTGGCCCCTCGGGCTGCGGCAAGACCACTGCGCTGAAGCTGATCGCGGGCCTGCTGTCCCCCGACGCAGGGGATATCCGGCTGGGCGAAGCATCCATCCGCGATCTCGCCCCCGAACGGCGCGGGGTGGCGATGGTGTTTCAAAACCCGCTCTTGTTCCCGCATCTGACCGTGGCCGGAAACGTCGGTTTTGGCCTGAAGATGCGCGGGCTTGGCGCTGCCGAGGTCACGGCCCGGGTGGATGCGATGCTGGCCATGGTCCAGCTTGCCGGGTTGGGACATCGCCGCCCGGCGCAGCTTTCGGGTGGCCAACAGCAACGCGCCGCTTTGGCCCGGGCGCTCGTCCTTCAGCCGAATCTTCTGCTGCTGGACGAACCCTTGTCGAGCCTTGATGCCGGTTTGCGTGACGAGATGCGGGACCTGATCCGCAGCCTCCAACGGGAAACCGGGATCACTACCCTGATCGTCACCCATGATCAGGCCGAGGCGGTGGCCCTGTCCGACCGCATCGCCCTGTTGCTGGACGGCAGGCTGGCGCAGCATGCCGCGCCGCAGGATTTCTACCGCCGCCCGGCCAGCATGGCGGTGGCGCGGTTTTTCGGCGGGGTGAATTTCCTGGCTGGCCGCGTCGAAGGCGCGCTGTTCCATGGTCCGTTCGGGGTGCTGCCGCTGGCCCATGCCGAAGAAAACGGCCCGGCGACCTTGACGATCCGGCCCGAGGCGATCCGGCTTTGCCCCGGCCCCACCGCCCATTCGGCAACCGTGCAGGACTGCTGCTTTCTGGGCACGCAAAGCCGGATCACGCTGGACCTGTCCGGCACCATCCTGCAGGCGCTTGCGTCACCCGAGGTGGTGCGGACCCTGACCCCCGGTGACAAGGTCGGCGTCACCCTACCGCCCGAGGCGTTGTGGGTCCTGCCCCCCAATCAGCCGCATTCCCCCGACAACAGCACCGCCTGACCGCGCCCCGCGTGTTTGGCCGCATAAAGCGCGCGGTCCGAGGCGACCAGAACCTGTGCTGCATCCGGCGCGGTCAGGTCGGACGACCGCACGATGCCGATGCTGCCCGAAATCTTGCAGGGGCTACCCTCGAACTCCATCGGTTCGGAGACCCGGGCGATGATCCGTGTGGCGATGGTCTGCAGCACCTGGGCATCGGTGCGCCCCGGCAAGATGATCACGAACTCATCGCCACCGATCCGCGCCGCGCAATCTTCGGCCCGGACCTGTTCGCGCAGGATGCGACCTACGTTTTCCAGAACGAAATCGCCGGCCGCATGGCCGAGCGTGTCGTTGACCGCCTTGAAGTAATCCAGATCCAGATGCATCACCCCAAAGGCCGCCCGCGATGCGCACAGCCGTTCCAGCACCAGATCGGCGGCGCGGCGGTTGCGCAGGCCGGTCAAGGGATCGGTCAGCGCCTCCTCTTCCGCCAGCATCCGCGCGCCTTCCAGCCGCAGGTTCAGTCCGCGCAATTCGTTGGTGACGGCGGCATTCGCCTCGGCCAGATACAGCATTTCCATCGCCAGATCGGTGGCGGCGAAATCGGCATCGGTCAGCGCGTATTCGCGGACGGCAGCGATCAGGTCGATGCCGAAGGACAGGTTCAAAAGCACCATGTCCGTCCCGGCAAGCCGCAGCCCAAGCCCGCGCAGCCCGACGCGCCGGTTGTGCAGCGGCACCAGCCGGAACCGCTGACCGGCGCGCTGGACAAGATCGGTCACCAGAACCACACTACCGGGCGCGCGCACTTCGAACAGATCCTCGAACCGGGCGCCAGTCACCTCCTGCCCGGCCAGCACCCGCATCAGGGTGGGCCCGGCACTGATCACCCGCCCGCCCCCGTCCAGCAAAAGGTGCATCGGCATGAAGCGGACCAGCCCTGCGACACCGATGTTGATCTGAAGTCCGGTCGTGTCGCCCATCATTCCGAACGCTCCGGCAGGGTCAGGTCAAAGCGGCGTCCAGTGGCGTGCGCGCTGTCCAGTATCCGCACCTTGATGAGGCCATCGGTGTCCCCGTCGATCAGGCAAAGCGCACCGTAATCGTCAGCCATCGCCGTCAGCATGCCGACCAGCACCCGTTTCATGCCACCAATCGGTGAACGACATCGGATTTCAAAGCAGTCCTCACTCACCTGGTTCAAGGTGAATTCGGGCAGGTCCAGATCGGGCATGGCCAGCCGAGCGCGACCCGGCATCTCTTCTAAAGAGTGCAGGAAATCGGCAAAACTTGACCCACCAAACCGCAAGAGCCGGCGAACGCCCTCATGACCTGGGTTTGTCACCAAGTAGGTTCCCATGTCTTCCCAAATTGTATCGACAGACCGCCCCAAAGTGTAAGCCGCATGAGATGCGACCCGGTCCGCCATTCCGGACTCATAGCGCAACATCGGTTCGAATGTCTCGAAATTCAGATCGGCTCTGCGACAAATTGCTGTCCAGGCGGGATGACCGAATGTGTCGCGCACATAGCCCTGCAAGGACCGCAGCAAAAGCGCATCCATATCCGACCCCACCTGGTTTTCGCGGGGCCATGTTACCCGGGGCGGGTTAACAATGTCCAAGCGTCGTCATGGCAGGACGAAAAGCCCCGCATCGCCGGTGCCCATCTGGTTCAGAAGCACCGCCGTCACCGGTGCAGGGGTGGTCTGGTATTGCTGCATAAGGGCCAATGCTTGATCGGGACTGATATAGCCGCCGTCCACCCGCAGGGCCGAACGGGTTTGGGCAACCCCGCCATCATCCAGAAATACCCCAATTATTTCAATATAATCCGGGCTGTGTTGCAGAAACAGCATCGCCTCCTCGCCCGGGCGCAGCGGCATCAGATCGGCGACCACCATCAGACAGGCGGGTGCGCCGGTATCCGGCGTCGCCGTGCAAATCGCGGTCCAGCTTTCCAGCAGATAGCCGTCCGCCCCGGCCAGCAATGTGTCACGGGTTCCGGTTGCCGACGGGGGCTGCACCGGCATCAGCTTTGCCAGTGCTGTGGCAAGGGCGGTTTGGTCGGTCAAAGGGGCTGTCGTTTCGCCCGCCAGCAGCCGTGCCAGGGCCTCTTGCCCGGGGTCTTTCGCCATAAGCGCAAGCTTGGCCATGGCCTGGTCCCCCGGTTTCCCCCAGCGGCCCAGAGTGTAGATATCCAGAGTCTCTGCCGTGGCCCGCCCGTCGGCGAATCGCGCAAGCTGGTTGGTCGCGGCAATCTTTTCGGCATTCATGACCGGTGTCAGCCACAACCCCGCCAGCCCGATCACGACCAGAACCATGCGGATGTTGCCTTGGCGGATGCGCTCCATCCAGCCGCCACCCCGCAAGGTGGCGGCAGCATAGACCAAGCCGTAGCCCAACCCCACGCCGCCGATCAGGGCGACGAACACCCGTTCCGGCGTCCAGCCATGCTGACCAGTGCGCAACCAGATGGCCCACAGCGCCAGCCCGGCAATGACCGGCAGGATCAGCGCCAACCCCTGCGCAGACCGGATCTGAACCACGCTTTGCGTCGCCTCGGCATCCGTCTGGTCCACCGCGATCGACACCAAAGCGACTCCGGCAGCCACCATGGTCAGCAGCAAAAGCGCCGGGGACAGACCGCCGGTCAGCCCATCCAGCCCCCGGAACGGCAGGGCCACCAGGAACACCACCATTACCCCAAGCACCAAAGGCAGGAACAGCCGGAACAGCCGCAGCACCAGATAGGGTGACAGGTATTCGGCCAGATCATGGATCACCGCCAGGCCAAGGCCAAGAATGGCCCCGGTCAGGACCATCGGGGCAAGCTCGTCCTCCAGCAGGCGTTCGATCAAAGTGATGCCGACGATGCCCAGAACCTCGTTTGACAGAAAGATCACCAGCCAGACCACGCCGGTAAAGGTCAACGCGGCGGCAAAGCGCAGGATGATCGACCACGCCTCAAGGAACAGCGCAGGGTAATCGCGCCATCCTGTGCGGGCGGCGGCGATCAGGAACGGGACCGGCAGCGTTGCCACGACAAACCCGGCAAGTGCGGGGATCGGCGAAGTGAAAAAGCCATCTGTGTCGGCATAGCGCAACTTGGTCAGCCACAGCAGAGCACCGGCGACACCCGCCAACCCCAAAGCCCGGGGCAGCGCGCGCCACAGGCCCAAAGGCCCGGCCATCGCGAGCAGGGCGCCGAACAACGTCAAGACCCCGCCCGACAGGATCAGGCTGGCGTAATCGCCGATCCAGTCACGATCCGACGCCTCAAACGCAGCCCACAGGCAGAGCCCGCCCAGTGCCCCGGTCAGGGCAAGGGCTGCCCGTGCTGCGGTCTTACCTTGCATCGTCATTCTCCTGCTGTTGCCCGTTGTCGCACCGGGGCCCGGTAAAGCGCCGGACCTGCCCCAAGCATAGTCCGATATTCCGCCGGGTTGCCAAGTGTCACAGCGCGGGTCAATCTTGCCACCGCAACTGGAAAGGACACCCAATGCCGACCGTCATCCGCCCGCTGGAGCCTCGCGACCAAACCGACTGGCGGCGTCTGTGGGCCAGCTATCTGGAGTTCTACAAGACGACCGTCCCCGAGGCGGTCTATGCGTCCACTTTCGCGCGCCTTCTGGGTGACGACGCCCGTGACTTCAACGGGTTGATTGCCGAGGTAGACGGCCAGCCGGTCGGCCTGACGCATTACCTTTTCCACCGCCATTGCTGGAAGATCGAGCCTGTCTGCTATCTGCAAGACCTGTTTGTAGACCCATCGGCGCGCGGCACCGGCCTTGGCCGCGCCCTGATCGAGGCGGTCTATGCCCGCGCCGACGCGGAAGACGCGCCGGGCGTCTACTGGCTGACGCAGGACTTCAATCATGAGGCCCGACTTTTGTATGACCGGATCGCAAAGGTAACCCCCTTCATCCGCTATAGCCGGGCGTAGGTCAGCGACGGCAAGGACTACTCCTGCAACAGACGCAGATACTCGGCAATCTGGACCAACCGGACCGGGGTTGGCGTCTGGGTTCCGTCGCCGCCATCATAGGGCACAAGGTCGCCCTGAAGCAGCGGGCCGAACTCTGGCATCGGAGAGCCATCGACCCGCCCCCCCGGACTTGCGCCGGTATAGCCCCAGATCTTGGCCATGACAGCCGTGCCCGGAAAGGCACCGCCATTGCGCGCGGAAAGTCCGGTCAGATCGGCGGGCTTGCGGTCAAGTCCGACGGCTGCAGGGCCATTGCCCCGACCCGACGTCCCGTGACAGGCAGCGCAGAATGTGGCGAAGTCTTCGGCTCCAGTCGGGGCCTCGCGCTCTACACAGGCGGCAAGCGCCAGGGTCGCGGCCATTGTCATGATCGTCGTTTGCAAGCGCATCATGGCGTCCTCCTTGCTGCGCATCAGGCCACAGGGCGGCCCCGCAGAAATTGATCTAGGTCACCTGACCCGCCGAAAGCCGAACCACCCGGTCCATCCGCGCAGCAAGCTCCATGTTATGCGTGGCGATCAGCGCCGAAAGACCGGTAGATCGCACCAGGTCCATCAGCACGCCGAACACCTGATCCGAGGTGCCGGGGTCCAGGTTCCCCGTCGGCTCGTCGGCCAGCAGCAGCTTGGGCCCGTTGGCAAGCGCCCGGCAAAAGGCCACCCGCTGCTGTTCGCCCCCCGACAGGGCCGCAGGCCGGTGACCCGCGCGGGGTCCGACGCCGACCTGATCCAGGAGGCCCCGCGCCCGGGTTTCGGCGGCTGCCTTTGACACACCATTGGCCAGTTGCGGGATCACCACGTTTTCCAGCGCCGAAAACTCGGGCAGCAAGTGGTGAAACTGATAGATGAACCCGACCTCACCGCGCCGGGCTTCGGTCCGCGCCTTGTCAGAGAGGCCCCCCATCTCGCGCCCGTCCAGCCGCACGGTGCCTTCATCCGGGCCGTCCAGCAGGCCTGCGATGTGCAAAAGCGTCGATTTCCCGGCCCCCGAGGGGGCCACAAGCGCCACCACCTCACCGCGCGCGATGGTCAGACTTGCGCCGCGCAGCACGATCACTTCGGCGGGCTTGCCACGGTTGTAGCCCTTGGTGATCCCTGAAAGCTCCAGCAT
>CAIXBE010000575.1 GCA_903917595.1 uncultured Rhodobacterales bacterium | reverse complement strand
GCTGGACGATTTTGCTGCCCTGACAAAGGGGCAGGGCGTGACCGGCGCGTTGGCCATGGAGGCAGGGGTCGATGACGCCGACTATCAGACCGAGGCGCGGTTCGTGGCGGGATTGGTCGGGCAAAGCGGTCTGCTGGGTCAGATCGCCTCGTGTCGACCGGAAACGGATGCGGGATTCGACGACTGGCTGGACGAATGCGAAGGCCTGCAGGTCCACGGGTTTCGCCGTATCCTGCATGTGATGCCGGATGATCTGTCCCAGACCCCGACCTTCCGGCGCAATCTGGCGAAGATCGGCGCGCGGGGCTGGGCATTCGACATCTGCATGCTGGCGCGGCAGTTGCCGCTTGCGCTTGATCTGGCACGGGCCTGCCCGGATCAGCCGCTGGTGCTGGATCATTGCGGCGTGCCCGATATCGCAGGCGGCGGGTTTGCCGACTGGGCCACCGCGATGACCAAGCTCGCCGCCCTGCCGCATGTTCATGTGAAACTGTCCGGTATCTCGGCCTATTGCGCGCCGGGAACCGCCGGCCTTGCGACGCTCAAGCCATGGGTCGATCACGTCCTGACCGCCTTCGGCCCCGGCCGCGTGGTCTGGGGAAGCGACTGGCCGGTGGTCAATCTGGGGATCGGATTGCCGGACTGGATTGCGCTAACGCGTGATCTGCTTGCAAACCTGTCAGTCGCAGAGCAGGGCCAGATTGCCCAAGGCAACGCACGGCGCGTCTACCGTGTCTGAAGGACCAGTGAAAGCCGCCTGACCCAAGACTGACGAACCAATTCCGGGCTGGCCGGTTCCCTGCGGGTCCAAATCGACCGTTTTCTTGTGCCATGATCCTGGCGGTAACATAGGATGTCGCGCCTGAGATTCCTGCTGACCCCGAAAAACCCACTCTTACGACGCAACCTTAACGACTTGCTGCACAAGCGAGGGGTCAACACTTGCCACGAACCGGGGGCGATGCGCAGCCAAGATAAAGGTGCCGACAAGGGCGCTTGACCGGCCACATGACATTAGGAATGAACCAGCAAGATCAGCAGCGGTTCGCCGTAGTGATAGACGGCAGTTGCTGGCTTTGGTGGGTGCGGCGTTCCCGGTCCCTTCACAGGTCGCCTTGGCACATGAAAGCTGGAAACTCAAATTGACAGAGCCACATCCCGGCCAGCGTTCTTTCGGAGCATGCCCTGTCTCAACGGTCGCCCTCGGTGATGGGTTGCCTGCACTTCAGCCCCTGGCCAACCCAAGCACCCGCGGTTTGTGCCGGATAAGACCGACGACAGGACCGCGTTGAACCGATCCGGCGCCCGTCGTGTCCCAGTTCCGCGTGCGGTGCAATCACCACTGCACGGTCAATGGCGCTTGCAGAACGTGTCACGCAAGGCGGTGACGATCGCCGCCACCTCCTCGCGTGCCAAGTGGTAGATGACACTTTTCCCCTCGCGCCGGGTCTGGACGATACCTTCGGCCCGAAGCCGCATCAGTTGTTGCGAGACGGTGACAGGACTGACCTTTAGCGCCTCGGCAAGCTGCGTCACGTTCAATTCGCCGTCGACGAGCAGGCACAAGATCTGCAACCGCCCTTCATGTGACAGCGACTTGAGCAGCGCGACGGCGCGCGCCGCCTGCTCGGGTGTTCCGCCAAAGCCTTCCAGGGTTTCAGCCATCTCCATCTCCATCTCCTATTCGAAGGCGCAACCCTTCTTGACGCCCATCGCCCGGAACACCATTGCCGCGGGGCAGACGCCGGTGAAGGACGATTGCAACAGGTTCATGCCGATGAAGACGCTGAACCAGATGAACAAGGGCGATACATAGGCCGTCAGCACGACACTGAGAAGGACCATAACCCCGGCGAACCGCAAAACAGCAGCATCAAGTGACATTTCAGACCTCATCCTTTGGTGGTTTGTTTGAGTTTGTCGATCCCCAGCGTTTTCATGGCCAGGCGTTCGTAGAAGGGTTCGCTTTGCCCTTTGCGCAGTTTGCGCAGAAAGTATTTTTCGAAGCCGACTTTCGCGAGATGCACCCATTTGCCCGAAGACGACCAGTTGACGTTGCGCGGCGGGATCTGGGGCTGGGCGACGAATGCGATGCCCCCGTCGCCAAAGTCGGCAAGGCAGACCGCATTCCAGGTGCCGACGCTGTCGGGTTGGTTGCCCCGCACCAGCGCGCCGATGTTGTGGGCGGTGGCGGTGACCATGCTTTCGATCATGAAGCCGGTTTTCGGCACGCCGCAAGGCACCGGGGTTGGCCCCATCGGCGGGATCGCAACGCAGACGCCAACCGCGAAGATGTTCTTGAACTTCGGGTTCTGCTGGTGCTGGTCGACAATGGTAAATCCGCGCGGGTTCGACAGGCCCTCGATCCCGGAGACCGGTTTGATGCCCCGGAAGGCGGGCAGCATCATCGAAAATGTGAAGGGCAGGTCTTTCTCGACCTTAACCGAGCCATCTTCGTTGATTTCCTCGACGAACATGTGGCCGTCTTCGACCTTTTTCACCCGGGTATTGGTCATCCACTTGATGTGCTTTTCGCGCATCTGGCTTTCCAGAAGGCCCTTGGTGTCGCCGACCCCGTCCAGCCCCAGATGCCCGACATAAGGTTCCGGGCTGACAAAGGTCATCGGCACCTTGTCGCGGATCTTGGCGCGGCGCAGGGCGGTTTCCAGAATGAACAGGAACTCATAGGCGGGGCCAAAGCAGCTTGCGCCTTGCGCGGCCCCGATGATCACCGGACCGGGGTTGGCCAGAAGCTTTTCAAAGACCGCTTTTGCGGCCTCGGCGTGGTCGATGTGGCAGATCGACTGGGTAAAGCCCTGCGGTCCAAGGCCCGGGATTTCGTCAAAGGCCAGCTCGGGGCCGGTGGCGATGACAAGGTAGTCATAGGCAACCGATTGCCCGTCAACCAGCGCAATGCGGTTCTCTTCGGGGTGCAGCTTTTCGGCGGCGACGGGGATGAAGTTGATCCCCTTTTTCGTCATGGTGGGGGCAAGGTCCACCGTGATGTCCTTGCGGTCGCGCCAGCCGACGGCGATCCACGGGTTCGAGGGGACGAAGTGATAGGTCGGGTCCTTGGTGACCACGGTCACAGTATCCTCGGGACGCAACTGGTCCTTCAGTTCGTAGGCCATGATGGCACCGCCAAGCCCGGCCCCCAATACGACGACATGTGCCATTTCAGTCTCCTCCTCTGCGTGGGAATGGATATCCGGTCATGTGCGGAACACGCGGTAGATGGCCGGGATGACAAGAACGGTCAGCAGGGTTGAACTGAGCAACCCGAACAAAAGCGAGATTGCGAGACCCTGAAAGATCGGGTCCGCCAGAATGACCACCGCGCCGATCATGGCGGCGATGGCGGTAAGCAGGATCGGCTTGAACCGGATCGCACCGGCCTCGATGAGGAGGTCAACGGTCACGGTGCCGGTCGTGCCTTGGCGGATGAAGTCCACCAGCAGAATCGAGTTTCGCACGATGATTCCGGCCAGCGCGATGAAGCCGATCATGGAGGTGGCCGAAAACGGGGCGTTGAACAGCCAGTGGCCGACGATGATTCCCAGAAACGTCAGCGGGATCGGGGTCAGGATCACCAAGGGCAGCTTGAAGGACCCGAACTGCGCCACGACCAGGATATAGATGGCCAAGAGCGCCACGCCAAAGGCCGCCCCCATGTCGCGGAAGGTGACGAAGGTCACTTCCCATTCGCCGTCCCACAGCAGGGTCACGACGGATTCGTCCGCAGGCTGGCCGTTTAAGGCGATGACCGGCTTTGTCCCGTCGGCCCAGTCCATAGCGTCGATTTCAGCTGCGACGGCCAGCATGCCGTAAAGCGGGGCCTCGAACGCGCCGGCAAGCTCGCCGGTGACCATTTCGGCGTCGCGGCCGTTGTGGCGGAAAATCGGGAAGCTGGCGGTATCTTCGGTTACGCGGATCACGTCGCCCAGTTCCACCACCCCCCGCTCGCCAGGCAGGGCGTTGGCGGGAATGGGGGTGGTCAGAAAGCGTTCGTCCAGAACCCGGTCGGCCTTGTCGCGTTCCACCACCAGCGGGATCGGCATCCGGCCGTCGCCCCGGTGCGAATAGCCGACGGTCTGGCCGCTGTTCAGCAGGGCCAGCGTGTCGAACACGTCCTGTTCTTGCACGCCGAAGAATTCCAGATCATCGGTCAAGATGGTGGCGCGCAACCGCCGGGCTTGTGTGCCGAAGCTGTCATCCACATCGACGATGAAAGGAACGGCTTCAAACGCCTCGCGGATTTTCGTGGCCGCTGCGCGGCGGGCTTCAGCATCGGGGCCGTAAACCTCGGCCAGAAGGGTCGAAATCACCGGCGGGCCGGGCGGCGGTTCCACGACCTTGAGGCTGGTGCCCGCAGGCACGACCAGCGTGGCCAGCCGTTCGCGCAAGTCCAGCGCGATGTCATGGCTGGCCCGGTCACGGTCGGTCTTTGGCAAAAGGTTGATCGCCACTTCACCAAGGTGCGGCTCGGACCGTAAATAATAATGCCGCACCAGCCCGTTGAAGTTGAAGGGCGCGGGCGTGCCGACATAGGTCTGGGCACTGGTCACCTCGTCCAGCCCCATCACCACATCCGCCACATCGCGGGCCACCCGATCTGTTGCCTCGATCGATGCGCCTTCGGGCAGGTCGATGACGACCGAAAGCTCGGATTTGTTGTCAAAGGGCAACAGCTTGACCGTCACGTCGCGGGTGTAAAGCGCGGTCAGCGAGCCGAAGGACAGCGCCGCTGTGACCAGCAGGAACCCAAGGCTGCGGCCCTTTGACTTCAAGATCGGGCGGGCAACCTTGGCATAGGACCGCTCCAGCCAGCCGCCGTGATGGCCGCCGTGGATGTCATCACCGGCATGGTCGTGCATGTCAGCCCGGCCCGCGATTTTCACCATCAGCCAGGGGGTGATGATGACCGCCACGAAAAACGAAAAGATCATTGCGGCCGAGGCATTGGCCGGGATCGGCGACATGTAGGGACCCATGAGGCCCGACACGAACAGCATCGGCAGCAGCGCCGCGACCACGGTCAGGGTGGCGACGATGGTGGGGTTGCCCACTTCGGCCACCGCATCGATGGCGGCCTGCATCCGCGATTTCCGGCGGTCCTTGCCCCAGTGGCGGTCGATGTTTTCAATCACCACGATGGCATCATCGACCAGAATGCCGATGGAAAAGATCAGCGCAAACAAGGACACCCGGTTCAGCGTGTAGCCCATGACCCATGAGGCAAAGAGCGTCAGCAGGATGGTGACCGGGATCACGATGGCGACCACGACGGATTCGCGCCAGCCGATGGCGAACAGAACCAGGACAATGATCGACACGGTGGCAAGGCCAAGGTGGAACAAAAGCTCGTTGGCCTTTTCATTGGCCGTCTCGCCGTAGTCGCGGGTCACGGTGATCGTCACGCCTTCGGGAAGCAGCTCTTCCTCCAGCGCCTCGACCCGGTGCAGGACCTCTTCGGCCACGACCACAGCATTCGCCCCGGCCCGCTTTGCGATTGCCAGCGTCACAGCGGGTCCGCTGGTCACAGTGCCCTCGGCCTTGGCCATGTGGGCCACAATGGGTTGGCGGATGTTCTCGACATAGGCGACGCGCGCCACGTCAGCGACATAAACCGGCCGTCCGTCACGGGTGGTCAGCAAAAGGTTGGCGACTTCGGCGGGGGCGGTCAGAGTTTCCCCAGCCACAAGGTCGATCATCTCGCCGCCATCGCGCAGCTTGCTGGTGTTCAGCGTGCGGTTGGCCTGTGCGACCTTGCCCACAAGCTGCTGCAGCGTGACGCCATACAGGGCCAGCCGGTCTGGGTCGGGCTCGATCCGAATCGCGTCTTGCGCGTCGCCGACCAGATAGGTCAGGCCGACATTTTCGGTCTTGGCGACCTCGGTCTGCAGCACCCGTGCAATGCGCGTCAGGTCGTTGGCCGAAAGGTCCGGCGCCGATAGGGTCAAGGTCAGGATCGCCACATCGTCAATTCCCCGACCCACGATCAGCGGTTCGGGGATTCCCACCGGGATCGCGCCGATGTTCGCGCGCAACTTGTCATGCACTCGCAGGATCGCGTCTTCGGGCCGGGTCCCAACCATGAATCTGGCAGTCACCATCGCGGCATCGTCGCGCGTAGAGGAATAGACATGCTCTACGTCGTTGATGCCCTTGACCAGAACCTCCAGCGGCTCGGTTACCAGCTTGACCGCGTCTTCGGCTTTCAGGCCTTGTGCCTGAACGTGTATATCGACCAGCGGGACCGAAATCTGCGGCTCTTCCTCGCGTGGAAGCGATGCCAAGGCCACCAGACCTGCGGCAAGGGCTGCAAGGATGAAAAGCGGTGTCAGGGCCGAGTTGATGAACTTCTTCGTCAGGCCACCGGCAAGGCCCAGCGGAAACTTGGGTTTTTCACTCATGACCCACCTCGGTCGCGGGCACGACAATGTCCCCCGCCATGAGGCCGCTGATCACTTCGACCATAGGGACGCCGTCGATCAGATGCTTGGCCCCCGGCACGATGCTGCGCAGCGCCACGCTTTCGCCGGTCTGGATTCCAACGAAATCCAACCCGGTTCGGGTGACAATGCTGGCTTCGGGCACCAGCAGCGCGTCACGTTCCGCAACCGGCAAGCGCACCAGCCTGCGCGTGCCGACAAAGCTGTCGGACAGGCCTTCGATCTCGACGTCTGCCACGACGCGGCCGTCTTCGACCAAGGGATATATTCGGGCAAGCGTGCCCTCACGGTCACCCTCGGCACCGGAAATCTGAATGGTGTCCCCAGCTTTCAGTGCAGCGGCATGGCGTTCGGGCACCGCTATCCGCAGGAACGTGCCCCCACCGCCAATTACCGCGATCATCTCGCCGGGCATCAAGACGGCGCCCTTTGTGACGGGGACATCAAGCACCCGGCCCGCGACCGGGGCCAGGACAGTGCCTTCCTTGGCCTGTTGCGCGATCACGTCGGCCTGCGCGTCCAGTGATGCGATCTGCCCTTTCAGAACATCGACCTCGGTGCGCAACGCATCCACCCGCTGCGCAGTGGTGACACCGTCCTTCAAAAGATCTTCGCCGCGGACAAGGTCTGTCTCGGCGTTGGCCAGTCGGGCTGAAAGCGACTCGCGCTGGGCGGCCAGCGCATCAAGCTGGAAGTCCAGCTTGTCATCGACGATGCGCGCCAGTTCCTGTCCGGCGACAACTTCGTCGCCTTCAGAGACCACAAGGTCGACCAGCGTGCCACCAAGCCGCGCCCGGGCCGGAACCCGGTCCCGTGCCTCGACCGTGCCGTAGACCGCTTTCCATTCGGTGATAGGGACCGCTGCGACCGTCAGCGGCTCTGCGACCGCCGAATCGGGAAGACCGCCAAGCAGGCCAGCAACAACAAAAGCAAAGGAAAGGCGGAGCATGTGACTCGATCTCCAGAAATGAGCTTAACAAATATAAAGCTTAATAGCTGTTAAATACAATAGCTATAATTTCAAAGACCGTCGGGCCCGGTTGGGCTGGCGGTCATGCTGGAAGGGCGGCCCGGGTGCGCCGCGCCGCTTTTGCCATGATATCTGCTTTCAAGAGGCCGTCGGTAAGCCGCGACCGGCGCGCATTGCTTCAGGCGACGCTGCCAAGCCAGTCCCGGAACGCTTCGATAACCTCGCCGTCACTTTCGACAAGATGCGACTGCGCGGGATAGATGCCGCTGTGAACGTCGCGCGTAAAGGCGCCCATGGCCTCGATGCGCATCGCCTGAAGGCGGTCCTGTTCGGCAGCAAGATTGGCGTAGACCTTGGCATGACGGGGAACCTTGCCGCGGTTTTGTCCCAAGACATCGTCGCTGAAGAGATACTGCGCGTGCCCCGCCGGTCCCGCCCCCATCGCGATCAGGAACAGGTTGGTCCGTTCGGCAATCGCCTGAGTGATCGCGTGAGGGACCACTTCAATTTCAACGGCGAACGCCCCGGCGGCTTCGGCGGCCTTGCACTGTTCCCAGACCAGTTTCGCGCTGTCCAGCGTCTTGCCGACGGCCTTGAAGCCGCCAGTCCAGGTTGCCTTTGACGGAATCAGGCCGACATGGCCGCAAACCGGCAGGCCGTGATCGGCCATGGCGCGGATCGTGGCCAAAGACCCCGAGCAATAGAACGCATCCGCCCCCTGCTTGAACAGTGGAAAGGCCCATTTCAGGAAGTCATCGGTCGTGCCGATCTCGTAGAAATTGTCGCCCGGAAAGATGAAGGCATCTGGTGCCACCTCGCGAAAGCGGCGGTCAAAGACCATCGCCGGGGGCACCGACAAAAGCTCCACCCCGGCGTTCGCGGCGGCCTCGGCCTCCTCCAGTGTTTCCACGCGCAGCATGGCAAACGGGTGCTTGCCGCGCTGGTCCAGCAAATCCTTGACGGTCAGGCGCGCCATCCTAGGGCACCTCGATCAGAACACGATTGTCTTCGACCTTGACCGGAAAGGTCTTCAGGTTGACGCAGACCGGGGCGCGTTTGGCTTCGCCGGTCCGGTAGTCGAACTGACCGTTGTGCTTTGGACATTCGATCATGAAGTCCAGTACAAGCCCGTCGCAGAGATGCACGTTTTCATGGGTGCAAAGCCCGGCGGTGGCGTAGAACTTGCCGTCGGCCCCGTGGTAAATGGCATAGGTCGCACCGCCGCGGTCAAAGCGGATCAGGTCTTCGGCGTCGATGTCACCGGTGGCGCAGGCGTCGGTCCAAGGCATGTCTTACTCCGCTGCTTTCGGGGCCGTCATGCCCGGAACATATTGGTGGAAATCCTCACGGTACGGCTTGGCCGTCGCGGGCAGGTCGCGTTTCACAAAATAATCCTCATAGGTCAGCTGGCGCCTCAGCGCGGGCCACATCTCGCGGAATGCCCCGGCGATGGACCGGTTAGGGGCGGGCAGGTCGGCCTTGATCGCTTCGTGCAGACGTGGCAGGGCGTGATACGGCACCATCGGGAACATGTGGTGTTCGACATGGTAATTCATGTTCCAGTAGATGAAACGGCTGACCGGGTTCATAAGGACGGTGCGGCTGTTCAATCGGTGGTCGATGACGTTGTCGGCCAGACCACCATGCTGCAAAAGGCCGGTCATGACATGGTGCCAAGCCCCGTAAATCCGCGGCAAGCCGATCACCATCAGCGGCAGGATCGACCCGGCCCATACGGCCAAGACCAGCGTGGCAGCATAGATCGCCAGATGAACCTGCGCCACGCGCCGGACCTTGGCCCATTCGCTTTGCGGCACAAAGGTCCTCTCGGCCGCAGTCGGACCCGCCAGCGCGTTTTGGATCAGGGTCGGAAAGAACCGGATGACGTCGATGATGCCGAAGAAATTCAGCATCAGCTTTGTCATCTCGGGCGGACGCATCACCGCAATTTCGGGGTCGCGGCCGACGATATAGGTTTCCGAATGGTGGCGCGCGTGGCTCCAGCACCAGGTGGCCGAGTTGCGCATGATCATGAAGGACGCGATCTCGTAGACCGCGTTATTCATCCAGGGCGTGCGAAAAGCGGTGCCGTGGCTGCATTCATGCCAGCGTGAGTCCGACGCACTGCCGTATAGCACCCCGTAAGCCAGCCAGAACGGCACGGACCACCAGGTTGGCCACAAAGCAGTTCCAGTGGCGGCAAACGCGATCATCAGCCCATACAAAAGCAGCGTATCGCGGATCGCCGGACTGTCGCCGCGCGCCATGAGGTCCTTCATGGTCTTGCGCGGCAGATCCGAATGATACCACTCGGCCGCAGTAAGCCCACTTTCTACTGCCTGTTTCGCATCAGCCCCAAAAAGACTGTAATCCCGCTTGCCCATGGCACCACTCCGCTGCTGTCCTTCGCCGGACGCCCTGTGTCGAATAGACGGACAAAGGCGGAATCGCCAAGAGCGCGTCTTGCATGTTGCATCAGAAGCCATCACTCTGCCATAGTGTCTGATGGAATATCGTCAGGATTTATCATGGCCGGCCGCCCCACCATTGTCGACGTTGCCCGCGAGGCAGGCCTTTCCACCGCAACCGTGGACCGGGTGCTGAATGCCCGGGAAAAGGTGCGCGAGGATACCGCGCGAAGGGTGTATGAGGCCGCCCGACTGGTCGGCTATCACGCGGCCCCGCTGATCGGCCAAAGGGTGCAGACCGACTTGCCGCGCCTGCGGCTTGGGGTGGTCTTGCACAAGGAAAAGCAGGCGTTTTACCAGACCTTCAAATCCGAACTTGAACGGGCGGTGACCCAGGCCGTCGGCCTGCGCGCGTCGGTTGTGATCGAGTTCGCCTCGTCCCAGACCCCGGCCGATTTCGCGGGCCTGATGGATGGCATGGCCGACCGGGTGGATGCGGTGGCGGCCACGGCGGTGACCCATCCCGAAGTGACCGAAGCGGTCGTACGTCTGAACGCAAGGGGCATCCCTTGTTTTGCGCTGCTGAACGACTTTGCCCAAGGGGTGCGGCAGAACTATCTGGGCCTGAACAATATGAAAATCGGCCGGATCGCGGCGCACATGATCGCGGTCTCCAGCCATCAGGCCGGCAAGATCGCGGTCTTTGTTGGCGGCTACCGTTGGCACGGGCACGAACTGCGCGAAACCGGGTTTCGCAGCTATTTCCGCGAATATGCGCCGCAGTTTTCGGTTCTGGATACTTTGGTCAACCTGGAGACCCGGCAACTGACCTATGAGGCGACTCTGGACCTTCTGAACCGCCACCCCGATCTGCGCGGCATCTATTGCGCCGGTGGCGGGATGGAGGGCGCAATTGCCGCCTTGGTCGAGGTGCGCAAGCCCGGTGAGGTGACGCTGATCGTCAACGAACTGACCCCGGAAAGCCGCGCGGCGCTGGCCTCTCGCCATGTCGGCATGGCGATTGCCACCCCGCTGGGTCGGCTGTGCAGCGATCTTATCACCCTTGCGGCGGCCTCCGCGCGCGAGGGCATCGCCCCGGTGCAGGGCCAA
The DNA here is from genome assembly GCA_903917595.1 of uncultured Rhodobacterales bacterium. GTDB lineage: Bacteria > Pseudomonadota > Alphaproteobacteria > Rhodobacterales > Rhodobacteraceae > Tabrizicola > Tabrizicola rara. The sequence continues at coordinate 281 of CAIXBE010000575.1, read as the reverse complement.
CATTTCCTGCCACCCGATCTGTATCTACCCGAATCAGTTTGATGTGATTTACATCACACGGATACCCCTATCGCATCATTCCTGATGGAAAGGCGGCCGCGACGAATTGACCTGCCGGACATCGCGCTTCAGGGTCTGCCCCGGATCAAGCAGGCAAGGAACCCCGGGCGATGACAGCTTTCGCACTAAACCACATGACGGTCGCCCGGATAAGCTTTGCAGCCCTTCTGGACCTTGCGGCCGACCTTGGCTGCATCGGGGTCGAGGTGCGCAATGACCTG
>CAIXBE010000574.1 GCA_903917595.1 uncultured Rhodobacterales bacterium | reverse complement strand
TGTACTACGTTCCCTGTCAGGGATCATATAGCACCGCAGATTGGGGACTTCAAGCACCTTGACTACCGCTCAGGGCAGTGGAGCAAAACCGTCCCCCAGATGCGATGCAACCATCTTTTGCAGCTCTGGTGGCTCAAGAACCTCGACCATATCGCCCCACATGTACAGATGCCAAGCCATCTCCACCCAGCCGCTCGCCCTGAACGTGACGATCAGCCCACCATCGGCCTGGTCAGTCACGATCTGATCGGGGTGGAACAGAAAGTCGCGAGCCGTTGCGGCTGCGGCCTGGCTGAAGCGCCAGACGACAAGCCCGAACTCCGCCTCTGAATGGAATGACCCGAACGACTGTGATGCATAGGCATTCAGGTCGAAATCCATGTCCCGAACAAAGGACTGGCCGGTGATCTTGGCGTCCGATATCCGGTCGAGGCGGAAGCGCCGGAACCCCGTCCCATTGGTCAGATCGCGGGCGATCAGGTAGGGCCGCGTGCCGAGCAGCAAGCCATGCGGCTCGACCGTGCGATCCCGTGGTTCGACGTCCTGTTTCCCTTGGTACCGGATGATCAGCGAGAATGGCGCCTTCAGCGCCGCAGCGATTGCGCCGGTCACTGCAGGCGAAGTCATCACCTTTGGTCCGGGACGGCAGGCATAGCCCTGCGCCTCCAACATGACTTCAGCATCAACCTCTGCGCGCCTGGCGTGGCTGGACGGCAGGGTGGCCATCAACCGACCGCGCAGGGCTTGCAGCGCTTCAACTTCCGACTGCGCCCCTTCGCGTTCTGCACGCCGGATGCTCATTTCAAGCGCCACCAGTTCGCGGTCATATATCCCCTGCATGCCGATCATCGTGGTGTCGCGCAGCTTCCACCAGCGCCGACGGTCGTTGTCTGTCGTGAAGGTTACACTGGGAAAAATGTTCTGCATCGCACGCACCATGCGCTGGGCGGTCCGCTGATTGACCCCGAACTCCTCCGAGATATCCGGCAGGCTGACACCGCGATGTCTGGATGCGGCAAGCTGCGCCAGCCTGAGCAGTTCTTGCGCCTTGTGAAAAGACATGTGGATAAATTTCCTCTACGACAGGTTCTTACTGGGACCCTAGCGTAGCCTTCACTTGAGGGCGAGTCGCCTTGAAGATTAACGCGGTACGGTTGATTCATCGAAGCAATTCCAGCTTCGCAGGTGCGGTGCGCCTTCGAGAACCTAATGCCCTGGAGTCTCGGCCCTTTCACCAGCCTATCGCTGGATCCGCCCGGTTGGGTGGTCTCCAGTGCCTGCGCAGAACAAGGACTGAGTCAGAATGGCCTTACCACCACGAGTATTCTTCACACTGCACGAGACGGCCGCGCGCTGGGGCTGTACGATTGCTGATATTGCCGGATGGGTGTGCGACGGCAAGCTGGATATCCTGACCGGCATTTCGGCCGTAACCTGCGGCGCGGACCGGGTTTCCGGCCGGGTTATCATATCGCCGATGGACATCCTGCCGATGTTCCGGCGTTGCGGAACCGGCCCCACGGTCGCCAATCTGATGCGGATCAAGCCAGCCGCAGCCGAGGACTGGGTCTACATCACCGAGCCGCACGACGGCGTGGCGGTGTCGATTGCCGACATGCAGATCACCGGCCCAGACGTGCTGCGGTTTGAAGATGAACACGATCTGCTGCGCCGGGTTGGTGGTGGCGCGGGTTCAGTGTCGCCTTACGATTGGGAAGGGATGTATCTGACAGTCATTCGGCGTGTGCATGAGAAAGGCCTGCCCACGACCCAGTCCGAGTTCATTGCAGAACTTCAAGAATGGTTTGCCGGGGCGGCGCAAAACGGTGAGGTTCCGGATGAAAGCACCATCCGGCGCAGGTTGCGACCGATCTGGAAGGCGCTGCGCGGCGACAGCTGAGAGGGGAGCCGCGTCACGCCGACTTCTTGTCGGCGTCGTGAACGATCTTCGGGCGGGGCCGGAACATGCTGGCCACGGCATCGACGCCCGCCCGCAACGGTGAGTCCATCAAATGGGCATAGCGCTGGGTCGTTTGCATCTGCGAATGACCCAGCAGCTTGCCGATCATTTCCAGTGACGCACCGCCACTGACCAGAAGCGAAGCGAAGGTATGGCGCAGGTCATGGATCCGGACATCGGGCAATTTGGCGTCCTTTTGCACGTTGATCCAGAAGCGGCGGATTTCCTTTACCGGCTGACCGGGCGTATCGCCGGGGAACAGCCATGGGTTCGCCTTCGGCACCAAAAGCTGTCGCTGGCGCACGATGGCCGCGACTTCAGCTGAAATCGGAACCCGGTGAATCTTGCGCTGCTTGGTGGTGGCAGCAGGTTTTGACCAACTGCCCAGCTCGAGATTGAATTGCTCAAAGCGCGCCTGGCGCACCTCGCCGACCCGGCTTCCTGTCAACATGCACAGCCGGATGATCCCCGCCGCACGCTGATCCACCGCCGCATCCAGCACCTCGGCCAGCTTGCCGATCTCCTCTTGCGACAGGAAGCGTTCGCGTTCGTTCTCGAGCCGTTTCTTGAACGCCGAGGCGGGATTGTCGGTGCGCCAGCCCCAGCCGATGGCGAGGGTGAACATCTTGCGCAGCACCTCGCCCACCCGGTTGGCGCGGATCGGCGTGGGTTTGGCCGCCTGCAGCTTGCGCGCCCGGTTGTTCGGCTTTTCCTTTGATGGCCGCGCCCTGCCCTTGGCGATGATGTTCAGCAGTTTGGCGACATCATGCGGCGTGATCTCTGCCACCAGCTTCTTTCCCCAGTGCGGCTTGACCAGCTTGGTCAGCATCGACTGCTGGTCTGAGGCATTGGTTTTGGCAAGGTGCGGAACATGCTCGACAAGATAGCGGTCGATCATGTCGCTGAACCTCGGAGCCTCGCGCAACTCACCCCGCGTCCCTAAGGGGTCACCACCCTCGTCAATCATACGGCGCAGATCTCGGGCCCGCTCTCGCGCCGCCGTCACCGTCCATTCGGGCCAGCGTCCGATGGTCATGCGGCGCTGGCGGCCTGCGAACCGGTAATCGAGCGAGAAGCACCTGTTGCCCGACGCGAGGATGCGGATGGAAAAGCCCCTCACCTCCGTGTCGAAAACCTGAACGTGACGCCCCTCCTCCGGGACTTGCTCCCTCACCGCTTTATCATTCAATCTCAATCGCTTGACCATGTTTGCACCTCCTGTCGCCAATGACACAGGCGTGGATTCGCCCCTTTATCAAGCAAAGCATGGCGACCGCTGCGGCAATCAGGCGGTGACCGGCGGTGGCGACGTTCGGCGCTGCCGGTCGTTGGAATCATGGGAAAATCTGCTGAACCTGCGGATCGGCGGCAGGGATTTTCGCGTGAAAATCTGGGAGTTGCGGAACCCTCGAAATCGGAAAAGGGCTGTTTCCAGGTGCAGGTTTGGCGAACACCCGCACGGCTTTTGCAAACCTTCAATGAAATCAATGACCGGCAAAGGTCTGCCCCCTCTGCCACCCCATTGAAACCGTGCTTGTGTCGGCGAACACCCGCAAAACGCTTCAAATCCGCGAAACGGGGCAGACACGCCTCGCCCACACCAACACGGGTCGAGATTCGGCGGCCTTGCGGCCAGGCATTATACCGACACCGCTCCGGCCAGAATTTCAGAATATCTTGTGAAATCAATGACCGGCAAGCGTCCGGCGCATCACCGCCGGTCACCGCCTTCCCGCCACCCCTTTGGGTCTGCGTCTCTTGTCCCCGGAAATCAGCCCGCTCTGGGTGATGATCGGGAGACAGATGATGACAGCAACGGGAACATACCAGCGCCCTGCCGCGGCAGGATTGCTGGGCGGCTGGATCAGCCGCCTGGAACTCGCCCTTGAATTGGGCCTGACGGTCGATACCCTGCGCCGCTGGGAGGCGCAGCGGTTTGGGCCGCCCTGCGTGCGCGCCGGTCGAAAGGTCTATTACCGTCGTGACGCGGTGCAAGACTGGCTTCAGGTCCAGGAAGTGCCCAGCCCTCGGCGCGCAGGTGGTCGGCGATGACCGCTCCCCTGATTCACCCCCTCGCCGCAGCCACCGGCACCGTCGACTGGATGCTGGATCGCCTGACCGAGGCGCGCGGTGTCCTGGCCGACACCACCCAGCATTCGGACACGCTGGTCATCCTCGCCGCTCGCGTCGTCGCCGGGCAAACCGACTGCGCCCGCGAATGCGCCGACGCCATCGACCTGTTGTGCCAGCTGGATCGTCGCCCTCTGCATGCCATCGCAGCAGCGGCCTTCCCGAACGGCGGTGCCGCATGAACCGGCGCAGCACACCTGAAGCCGACGCCCAACGCGCCATCGTGCAGGCCCTGCGCTTCGCCCTTCCCCGCGACGCTATCGTCCATCATTGCGCCAACGAGGTGACCGAGTGCGGTTCGCGTGGCCAGATCCGGCAATCCATCCTGGTCGGCATGGGCGTTCATGCAGGCTTTGCCGATCTGATCGTAATCTCCGGCGGCCGCGTGCTGTTCCTTGAGGTCAAGAGCCAGACCGGCCGGTTGCGCAAGTCGCAGGAGGTATTCCGCGACACGGTCTGCGGGCAAGGGTTTGGCTGGGCGCTGGTCCGCTCGGTCGATGATGCGCTGGCGGCTTTGGCCGACAATAGCTTCACCAGCCGCGTCCGCCCAGTGTGGAGGACCGCGCCATGAGCCACAAGGCAACCGTCTGGGCCATCCAGCAACGCGGGTTGAAGCCTGCCACCAAGATCGTTCTGTGGTTTCTGTGCGACCGGCACAATCCGGATTTCGGCTGTTTCCCGACGCAGGCGCGGCTGGCGGACGATGCGGAAATGTCGATTTCGGCGCTGAACGAACATCTCGCCAAGTTGCAGGAATTGCGCCTGATCCACCGGGTTCGCGCGCAGGATCCCCACACCCACAAGCGTCTGGCCACACGCTACATTCTGGGGTTTGAGGATGGCTTTCCACCAGAACCAACTCCGGAAACCGGAGACGGCTTTTCGGAAACGAAAAGTGAACACGGCTGTGACCCAACTCCGGATTCCGGACATGGAGCCATCTCCGGATTTTCGGCAAAGCCATCTCCGGATTTTGCCCAAAGCCATCTCCGGAATCCGGAGATTAACCTTGTAAGAGAACCCCTAAGTAAACCTGTAAAGGAGGAGGAGGACGCAGCTGCGCGCGATGCCGAGTTTGATCGGTTTTTCGCAGACCTGCTGACGGCGCTGGGCTTTGCCAAAGACGCGCCACTCCCCGCCTGGTGGCAGGGATGGCCAGCGCGGCTGCATGTGAAACGCTGGCGAGATAACCTCGGGCTGGCCGAGGCTCGGATCATTCAGACCGCCCTCGAGACCCGGGGCGATCATCCCAACCCGCCCGATGGGCCCAAAGCCCTCGACCGGTTCATGGAACGGGCCGCCCAACGCGATGCACTTGCGGTGGCAGCAAGTGCCAACAACAAGAAAGCCAAGCGTCAGCGCAAAGCCGCGCAGAAGCCGATGCCCAGCGATGACGAAAAAGCCGCGTTCTACGCGGCCAAGGTGAACTCGGCGGAATATTTGCCGCCCGGCATGATCACAAGTTCGATCTGCGGACTGATGCTGGCGCGCGGCCTTGTCACGCCGGAACACCTGCAGCAGCGGCTGGAGCGGTGAATGGGCTGGTGTCACGTCCCCGGCACGGATTGTCCCTCTGCGCAGGCGGCGGAGGCTTGGATCTGGGCCTCATGCTCGCCGATCCCGGATACCACACCCGGGCATTTGTCGAATGGGAGGACTGGCCCCGCACGGTTCTCATCGCCGCCCAGTGCAATGGATACTTCGCCCCAGCACCCATCTGGGATGATCTGCGGACGTTCGATGCCCGACCCTTCTGCGGTGCCTTCGACATCATTCTCGCGGGATATCCCTGCCAGCCGTTCAGCGCCGCTGGCAAGCGCGGCGGTGCCGACGATCCCCGTCACCTCTGGCCAGAGGTCGCCCGGGTTGTCAGGGAGTGCCAGCCCGAGTGGATCTTTCTCGAAAACGTCTCAGGCCACGTCACCCTCGGCCTCGAGTCCGTGCTGCGAGAGCTTTGGGGCATGGGCTACACGCCTGCGGCGGGCCTGTTCTCTGCGGCAGAAGTCGGCGCGCCGCACCAGCGGCTGCGCATCTTCATCCTGGCCCACACCGATGAGCCTGCACCCCGGCACAGAGCGTTACAACCCGGCGGGCAACAGCGATTTTACCCGCAAGGCCGAGGCGTTGGCGCTGGGCATCACAAACTGGTCGACGCCGA
>CAIXBE010000573.1 GCA_903917595.1 uncultured Rhodobacterales bacterium | reverse complement strand
TTGAAGACTCGCCCCGCGCCGATGCTCCGCCAAAATCACGCCACGTTCCTCGCCGTTGAGGTGCTTGTACCGTTTGTCCATCGCAACATCCTATGCCCCACGGGCGCTGGGTGTTGCACTTGATGTTTGAGCCTAAGGAGTACCTCCTTGCCATTGGCATTAACTTCAACTTTCAAAGAGATGTGCAGCGTGATGCCGATCACTTCTTCGATGATGTAAGGCAAAGTGTTAACCTCAAGTTGATTTCTGCCCTTACAGCCTCAAGAATTTACGAGGAGCAACTCCATCGGAGAATGGAGATTCTATCGAAACTAGCTGGAGAGAAAATTGACCTCAAAGCAAGCTTTTCTAGCGCCTTTGACAGCAGTCTTGAGAATAGGGTTATGTATGCTCTTCGAAACCACGCCCTTCATAGCCAGCTTCCGTTGAGCGCCATTACTTTTGGCAGCTCAAGGCTTTCAATAACGGGGGATCCTCGAGACGAGGCCCCTTCACGGTCTCGGATGACTGTCGATCCGAAAATCTCTACGAAGGAGTTTTGTGGTTCCCCAAAAATTAGGCCAGCGACCCGAGCGGAAGTTGAACAATTAGGGTATGAGAAACTTGATCTGAAGTTCTTCGCGCGAGGATTCCTTTCTTGCCTAGCAAGTTGCCACGACGACTTTCGTAGGGTAACGGAAGGTCCCCTTGAGCGAGCTTTGCTTGACCTGAAAAATGCGCATCTGGAACTCAAGGAAGCGAAAGGCGATGAGCCAAAGCACGTCTCTATATATAAGCGCTACGAAGGCAGTGTGATAGAAAAGCACTATATTGACTACGCAAAAAAATTACGAATTCTAGATCTTCGAAGATTCTGGTCTGGATTGAAGTGGATTCAACGATCCTATCTCTCGTCCAAAGTAGTTTCTTACAAAGATACTTATCCTGAAAATCATGGAACGATTTGGATCGAAAAGTAGGCCGAACTGGCAAATGCGGTTCGACCACAGGCCCCACCACCCTTAACAACTCCTTACCACCCACACCCCTCCCTCAATAAAATCAACCCCTTACCCAGCCTGTCCACTGTGGACACCCCCCGTCACCCATAGGCCCCCGCCCAGCGGCTCACCAGTTGCCCCTGCAACCGCCGCGCCCGTTTTGTCCAGGCTTTGCCGCCCTCCGGTTCCTCTCGCAGGGCCACCGGCACCGCATCCCGCCGCTCCGGATCGCCTGAGAAGATCGCGAAGACCAGTTCCCGGCCGCCGTTCTTTGACGTCGAAGGCGGCGAAATATGCCCCGCCAGTCCGGACACGAAATTCAGCGTCCCCGACTTGGCCAGCACCTTGACCGCGTGCCCCTCGAGCACCTTGCCGGCGTCGTCTTTCATCCCCACGTCGCGCAGGATTGGTTTCAGCCCGCGCCCGGTCTTTTCCGCCGCGACCAGCACCTTCGCCATGCCCGCCGCCGTGACCCGCGACGCGCCGCCCAGCCCCGAATGATCCCGCAGATCGAACGTGACCCCGAACGCAGCCCCCGCCCAGTCCGACATCGCCCGCGCCGACGCCTCCAGCCTCGGCATCCCCGAGGCCGTCAGCCCGACACATTCCGCCGTCAGATTGGTCGAATAGAGCAGCATGTCGCGCAGAACTTCCTGCAGCGGCTCGCTTTCCAGCCGGGCCAGTTCGGTGCCGGTGGGCTGGGCAGCGGTCCGGTCCGCCAGTGGCAGCTTGATTCCCTGCGCGCGGGCCAGGGTGCGGAAGACCTCGGCCACATAGCGGCCCGGATCGCGAACCGGCAGCCACCGGCTCCCCCCCTTGCCCAAGGCCCCCGAGGCAACGGTCCATTCCTCGATCTGCCCCGGATCATAGGTGAACAGGGGGGCGTCCCGGGTGGCGACGGCAACCCGAACCATCTCGACCTCCGGCAGGAACCGTTCGCCCCGCGCGTCGATGGCGACCTTCCAGTCGCCATTCTCGCGTTTCCATTCGAAATAGACGCGGTTGAAATTCAGGTTCAGCCCGGAAATCGCGGCGTTGTAGCCGACATGCGCGGGCTGATCCGCCGAGATGCCCTCCAGCGCGGGCAAGGCGCCGTCCCAATACAGGAACCGGCCCGTCGCCCCCGTGATCCCCTTGTCAGCCAGTCGCGCGACAAGGTCGCCCAACTGATCGGTCTGCAGGGTCGGGTCCCCCCCGCCCGCCAGAACGATGTCACCCTGCACGATTCCCGCCTGCACCGGCCCGGTCGCCAGCACCCGGGTCGCAAACCGGTATCCCGCCCCCAGCCGGTCCAGCGCATAAAGCGAGGTTACCGCCTTGGCCACGCTGGCGGGCGGCAGCATCAGGTCTGGCTCGCGCGCTTCAAGCACCGCACCGGTTGCGGCATCCACCAGCACATAGCTGACCGCGCCCCCAAGTTTGGCCGCTACAATCAGGTCTGCCATCTCGGCGGAAAGTCCGGCTGCGCCGGTATCGCCAGAAACATCAGGCCGGGGCACAGGACGGGGAGAGGTTTCCATGACCTCGGCCAGCGATGGCAAGGCCACCCCAGCCAGAAGCCCCGCCAACAGTCCCCGCCGCGTGATCAAAGGCTCGCCTCCACTTTTGCCCGTGATAGCCGCAGTTTCCGCGATTCCGCCAGTGGGCGATGCCCCACTCGTCAACAAATTCCCGCTTGCACGTTGAAACTGTCGGACTATGGTCAGATGAATTACCTGACCGAGGTCCGCCATATTTCTTGACCCCATCTCCCGCCTTCGAAGGTTCAACCGCGCCGTCGTGCGTGAGGCGGGTGCACTGGACACCTCGTTTCTTGGGCGTGGCCGTCCGCTTGGTGCCGCCCGGGTACTGCACCTTGTTCAAACCGAGGGCACCGATGTCGGACTCATCCGGTCGCGTCTTGGCCTTGATTCCGGCCTTCTCAGCCGTTTTCTACGCGCATTGGAACGTGAAGGTCTGATCACCACCGAAGCAGACCCCGCCGACCGCAGGCGTGCCGTTGCCCGGTTGACCCCTGCGGGTCAGGCGGAAGTGGCGGCCTATCTGTCGATCATCCAAGGTCAGGCTTCGGTCCTTCTGACCCGTGCCGGAAGCCGTGCGGACGAGGTGCTGGCCGCGATGGACCTGATCGCGACCGTCCTGAACCGGCATCAGGTTGACATCCGCCCCGCCGACCCCGACTCTTCCGAAGCGATTGCCTGCCTGCGCGCCTATTTTGACGAGGTCCTTGTCCGTGTCCCTGCTGCCCGGCCGGAATATTTTCCCCTGCCCGACCCGCACGGCAACAGCTACCGCCCACCCCACGGGTGCTTTTATGTGGCATGGTCCGACGAGCTTCCCGTCGGCTGCGTCTCACTCCGGCAGTTGGACGCAACGACGGCCGAGGTCAAGCGCCTCTGGGTCCACGACTCTGCCCGAGGTCAGGGTCTGGCCCGTCGCTTGATGGCGCGGATCGAGGACGAGGCCCGGGCTCTGGGCCACAAAGCCCTGAAGCTCGACACCAACAGCGCATTGACCGAAGCAGTTGCGCTTTACCACGCCACAGGCTGGACCGACATCGCCCCCTATACCAGCCCGCCCGCCGACATCTGGGTCGGCAAAGCGCTTTAGCCCCGGCCCGGCCGCCAGTCGCCCCGCGCCCGGATTTCCGACGACGAGGCGCCGTTCAATGGCAGGTTCACGAAGGACCAGACCGGGGGAGCGCGCCCCCGCAGGTTCTCGCCCCGCGAAATCTGGTGGACGCGAAAGGCCCGCGCGGCGACCGACAGCCGCGCCGCCACGCCCGACCCCGGGCGGGCAAGGACGCCGACCGCGACGGCACGCAGAATGTCGCGCCAGCGGCCCCAGCGGTGGAACTGCACCAGATTGTCCGCACCCATCAGCCAGACAAAACTCACCCCGGGATAGATCGCCCGCAGCCGGTCGATGGTGTCGGCGGTCGCGCGGCTGCCGAGGGCTGATTCCAGCGCGGTGATCTTGACTTTCGGATGCCGCATGACCGCCCGCGCCCGCGCCAGCCGGTCGGGCAATGAAGCGGGCTGACGGGCCTTCAGCGGATTGCCGGGGGTGACCAGCCACCAGACCTGATCCAGCCCCATCCGTTTCAGGGCCTCGCGGGTGATGTGGACGTGGCCTTCATGCGCCGGATCGAAGGACCCGCCCAGAAGACCCACCACCATGCCCTTGGTTGCGATGGGGAAACCCTGCTTCATCCTGCTATCGGTAGACTATTTCCCCCCCGGCTTGGAATGGGAAATCAACGGCAAGACAAATCGGTTCGGGTTGGAACGTCCTGCCTCCCCCGTCTGGCAGGGGTGGCGGGAGCTGGCCTTCGCGATCTTCTCGGGCGATCCGGAGCGGCGGGACGCGGTGCCGGTCGCCCTGCGGGAGGAGCCGGAGGGGGGCTTGGCTTGGAATAAGCGGGCGCGTCGGCTGCAGGGGCAGCTGGTGAGCCGCTGGGCGGGGGCCTATGGGTGAGGTGGGCCGCAAGGGGGGCTGTCCACAGTGGACAGTTTTGGTAATGGATTGATTTTGTTGAGTTTAGGGTGTGGGCGTTAGGGGGTTGTTAAGGGGTTGGTGGGGCGGTGGGTTGGCACCCACCCTACGGCTCGCTGCTACGGCGGATTTGGGCGCTTTATGGATCAACCAATCCCACCGAAGTTCTGCAGGCTGACGGTGCAAAGCGCCCACCCGAGGGGGCGATCGGGCGCTGCCCGGCGGCGCAAGCGCCTTGATTCCGGGCGGGAAGGTTGGTTGCCACTCACCCTACGTTTGCTAACCTTCGCTCGTTTGGTCCATGAGTTGGTCTTGCCAAGCACCATAGGTGACGGATTTTCCTTCCAAGAGCCAATCTGTCCTTCCATTTCGGCTCGTTCCAAACAGAAAGACTGCAGCTGCACTGGGGCTTGAAAACGCAATGTTCTCTGTGATTTTGAAAGTATCTTGGTTTTGTTTGACGGCTCGTCCAGTCTCAAAGACCTGATGCCGAAAAGCTTGGCGTGCCTCATCAAATGACTGCGACTCGTTAAGGCTTCCAGTTGATCCTGAAAGAAGCACGAATTCGCCGTCCACTTCTGTCGCGCGGGCAGAAATGCCCTTCTTAGGGTGGTTAAGAGTGAAGAATTGCTGCAGAGATTGAGGTCTTTGCGGTTCTTTGGAAATAACGATCGGCTTTCGCAGAAAGTCAAATCCCACCACTGGAAGAACGATCTTCAGTTCTTCCAGGAATGATTCCGTGTCCGAAATGTCTGCTTCCGGCAGTTTGTCAAAGGACGGCTCAGTCTTGTTGCGGACATCACATTTCTTGGCATCTTTTAGCATCGAAATAAGCCGACCCTCCAAGAACTTGACATGAGCCTTTGTGAGATTCATGTCCTTGTTCGTTACGGCTATGAATCTCTCCCAAAAGGCCTTTTGCTCGTCCTTCGCATGACTGTAGAGCCGTGACGCAACATCATCGCCTTCTCCAACGTAAACCGCTGGCAGGTCGGAGCCGAATTCGTCACCAAAAAGCAAATAGACGCCGGTTCGCTTGAGTTCGTCGCGTTTAAGCGCTGCTTCGAGTCGAGTCCGTGGCGCGGAAAGGACGTGCCCAGTCCAATTAACTATCTCTGCCGTCAGAATGCCCGTGGGCGATCCTTCTGCGAGGTAGAGCCTGACTGAACGACCTGTCGCCACGAATTTCTACCTCGCAAACCGCTTGTATTTCACCCGCTTCGGCTCCAGCGCGTCGGGGCCAAGTCTCCGGACCTTGTCTTCCTCATAGGCCTGGAAGTTGCCTTCGAACCATTCCACATGCGCGTCGCCCTCAAACGCGAGGATGTGGGTGCAGAGGCGGTCGAGGAAGAAGCGGTCGTGGCTGATGATGATCGCGCAGCCGGCAAAGTCTTCGATGGCGGCTTCCAGCGCCTGCAGGGTTTCCACATCCAGGTCGTTGGTCGGTTCGTCAAGCAGCAACACGTTGCCGCCTGATTTCAACAGCTTGGCCATGTGGACGCGGTTGCGTTCGCCGCCTGAAAGCAACCCAACCTTTTTCAGCTGGTCAGTGCCCTTGAAGTTGTAGGCCCCGGTATAGACGCGGCTGTTCATCTGCATGTCGCCCAGATGGATCACTTCGGCCCCGCCCGAGATTTCTTCCCAGACGTTCTTGTTCGGGTCCAGCGCGTCGCGGGACTGGTCGACGAAGGCCAGCTTGACGGTTT
>CAIXBE010000572.1 GCA_903917595.1 uncultured Rhodobacterales bacterium | reverse complement strand
TGCGGCGCAAGATAGACCGGGTGATCCACGCGACAGATCAGCGGCTGGCCTTGCCGGCCCTGGGCGCGGGTCTGCCGCGCACACAGCTTGGCACCGACTGGGTCTGGCGTCCCGATGCTTGGCGTGGCCCGTTGCCGGTTCCGGGCGCGGTTGCGGACAATAGCAGAACCCAGATCAGCGATGATCTGGCCCTGTATCACGATTGTCCGTTGGGCGAGATCGTGATCCGCCAGTCCCGCAATGCAACCGAAGCCGATCGCGCGCCCTTTGGTCTGGCGGTCGAGCTTTTCGGCTTTCGCGGAAGATTTCTGTCCATTGCCACGAATTTGCCGGACGCTGCTGTGCGCGGCTTGGGAACCAGGCACCTGATTCGGCTGGACGCCGTGATCGACGCCGACCGCCCATTGAAGGGATTTGCCAGGTTGAACGTGAAACACGGACCAAACCTGGCGCAACTGGTCAGCGGGCTGACCGATGATGCGCGCGAAAAGTTCCCTGAGTTTGATCTGGCTTATGCCAAGATCGACGAGTCGCGGATCGAAAGGGTCTGGCTTGACCTTATCTTCAACGATGCGGCGATGACGCGCATCGCCTTGCGCGACATGGTTCTTAGCCGTCGCCCGCGCGCCGAAATGTGAGGCAGAAATGTCGAAGACAACTCAGAACACCCTGACCCAGACACGGATCTCGGAGGGTTGGTGGGAGGGAATCTTTGACGGTTCCAATGACGACGCTGCGGCGCTGAAGGCTTGGCATCTGGAGCGAGAACTTGACGGGGTCGAGGTCCTGCCGTTGCCCGGCGCAGCTGGCAAACTTGCCGTTCGGTTCGCGATTCCTGTGTCGATCCTGTCCGAAGGCGTGCAGACGGTGCTGTTCCGGCTGGGGGATGAGGTGCTGACGCATCTGACCCTGATTGCGGGCGTGCCACTGGAAGAAGACCTGCGCGCCGAAATCAGCTTGCTGCGCGCCGAACTGGACGTGTTGAAACGCGCCTTCCGCCGGCATTGTGCCGAAACGGTGGGGTAGGGCGCAAAAAGTCTTCGAAGACTTTTTCAAATTCCCTTGAAGGAATTTGGCCCCTCAACCCCAGGTCGGGTGGAACTTGCCAGCAGGCGACAGGGTGAAAATCTCGCAACCCGTGGCGGTGACCCCGACGGAATGTTCGAACTGCGCCGAAAGCGACTTGTCGCGGGTGACGGCGGTCCAGTCGTCGGCCAGCACCTTGGTTTCCGGCCGGCCAAGGTTCACCATCGGCTCGATGGTAAAGAACATGCCTTCCTCCAGCACCGGCCCCGCGCCCACTCGACCATAGTGCAGCACGTTCGGCGGCGCGTGAAATACGCGTCCCAGCCCGTGACCGCAGAAATCGCGGACCACGGACATCCGGTTGGCCTCGACGTAAGCCTGGATCGCGAAGCCGATGTCGCCAAAGGTATTCCCCGGCTTGACCGCCGCGATGCCGCGCATCAGGCCTTCGTAAGTGACCTCGATCAACCGTTCGGCCTTGCGGGGCATCTGGCCCGCGACATACATCCGGCTGGTGTCGCCGAACCAGCCATCGACGATCACCGTCACGTCGACGTTCAGGATATCACCGTCGACCAAGACTTTCGGTCCCGGAATCCCGTGGCAAACCACATGGTTCACCGAAATGCACGACGCGTGACGATAGCCCTTGTAGCCGATGGTCGCCGAGGTGACGCCGCGGCGCGTGATTTCTTCAGTGATGAAGTCGTCCAGTGCCGCCGTCGTCACACCGGGAACTACCAGCGGAGCCACCGCATCCAGTATCTCCGCCGCGACCCGGCCCGCCACGCGCATGCCGGCAAAATCCGCATCCTCATAGATGCGAATACCGTCTTTGGTGATCCGGGCGCGCTGTTCGTCCAAGGCAATCTCCTGTGGGCCCTACATAGGGTGCTTCAAATCGCTTGGCCAGAGGCTGACTCTTGAAAGCCGGGCGCGGCTGGGTATACCCGATACTCAGGCAGGCAAGGAGGCGACGATGACCAACCCAACGGCGGCAATGCTGGTGATCGGCGACGAGATCCTGTCGGGGCGCACCCGTGATTCCAACCTGCACCACCTTGCACAAGAACTGACCCGGATCGGCATCACCTTGACCGAGGCGCGGGTGGTTGCCGATCAGCACGACCGGATTGTCGACGCGGTCCGCGCGCTGTCAGTCAGCTTTACCCATGTCTTCACCAGTGGCGGCATCGGCCCGACGCATGACGACATCACTGCCGACGCTGTTGCTGCGGCGATGGGGGCCACGATCTCCCACCGCCCCGATGCGATGGCACTGTTGCAGGCGCATTACGACCGCGCCGGATTGCCCTTTAACGAGGCCCGTCAGCGCATGGCCCGCATCCCGGACGGCGCGCATCTGATCGACAACCCGGTCTCCACGGCTCCGGGGTTCCGGCTTGGCAATGTCCATGTGATGGCCGGAGTGCCCAACATATTCGAGTCGATGCTGGCCAGCGTCCTGCCCAGCCTGACCGGCGGTCCGCCGCTGCTAAGCCAGTCTCTGCGCCTGCTGCGGGGCGAGGGCGATATTGCCGGGCCGTTCGGGGCGTTGGCGGCGGAATTCCCTGACCTGTCGATGGGGTCCTATCCCTTTAACCAGCAGGGTGCGCATGGCACCAATCTGGTGATACGCGGCATCGATCCGGCGCGGGTTGATGAGGCCATGCTGCGGCTGACCCGGCTTTTCGGATGACGCCAGCGGCCCTAGCGCAAGTGATGGAAGCGACCTGGCCGCCTGCCCGCAGTTGGCGGCAGGGTCCCTTTACCCTGCGCGACGGGGCCGGGGGCGGCAAACGCGTGGCGGCGGCCAGTTGTGAAGACATTTGGGCCTATGCCGACATCGACGCTGCCGAAGCCGCGATGGCCCAGCCGCTGATGCTGATTCGCGCCGGGGACGAAGCCCTTGATGCGGCCCTGCAGACACGCGGCTGGCGTCTGGTCGATCCGGTCGTCGCTTATGCCGCGCCGGTCGAACTCTTGGTGGCCGAACTTGAACCGCTGGCGGCCTTTGCCCATTGGCCACCGTTGCAGATTGCCCGGGCGATCTGGGAGGAAGGCGACATCGGCCCAGCCCGGGTCGCGGTGATGGACCGGGTAACCGGGGCGAAATGTGCAATTCTGGCCCGCAATGCCGACCGGCCAGCCGGTGCCGCCTTTGTCGCCTGCCGGGACGATATCGCCATGCTGCACGCGCTGGAGGTTCGCCCGCATCAACGCCGGAACGGAGTCGGGGCGGTTCTGCTGCACGCGGCGGCAAATTGGGCCAGCCTGCAGGGGGCAACCCGGCTTATGCTGGTGGTAACCGCGCAAAACGCTGCTGCCCGCGCGCTCTACACTCGCCTTGGCATGCAAGGTGTGGGACATTACCACTATAGAATGAAGTGATCGCGGAAAGCGTCCCCGGCTTGATCAATCCCATCGCCCTGCTGATGCCCCTCGGTTTGGTCCTATCGGCCCAACCCCTTGCCGCATTGACGCTGGAGCTTCCGGCGCCCGTGCTGCGCGAGGAAACACGCAGCGCGCTTCCCGGCAGCTATGCCCTGCCGCTTGCGGCGTTTGACGGAGTATCGGTGCCATCCCGCGTGGTCGAAGGGGCGCTGGACCAGCGGGCGTTTCAGCTGGATGCGCCCGGCCAGACCACTCTGGCGATCATGACCCCCCTGCGCGATCAGGTCGTCGCGGCAGGCTTCACCGTGCTGTTCGAATGCGAGGCCAGAACTTGTGGGGGTTTCGATTTCCGCTTTGGCACTGACGTGATCCCTGAGCCAGACATGCATGTCGACATGGGCGATTTCCGCTTTCTGTCCGCCGAACGTGACGGCGAGGTGATCTCGATTCTGGTCAGCCGAACCGCATTCGCGGGTTTTGTGCAGGTGGTGCGGGTGACCGATGCGCCGTTGCCCGAGGTTACGGTAGCCGACCCACAGGCCACCGTCGTCGATCTGGACGCGGAGGAGGTCATTCGCAGCCCCGACCCCGCGACTGGAGATGCGGCCGGAATTGGCGCTGCACTTGCGGTCGAAGGTCGGGCGGCGCTGGACGATCTGGTCTTTGACAGCGGGTCGGCCACCCTGTCGGACGGCGATTATGCGTCGCTTGCCGAAGTCGCGGCGTGGCTGAAGGCCCACCCGGACGGCACAATCGCGCTGGTGGGTCACACCGATGCCGCAGGCAGTCTTGCCGCCAACATCGCCCTGTCCGAACGCCGGGCTGAAACGGTCAAGGAGGCTTTGGTTGATCTGCACGGCGCTGACGGCGGCAGGATCGCGGCCGAGGGGGTCGGGTTCCTTGCCCCGCGTGCCACCAATGAGACGGATGAAGGCAGGCAGAAAAACCGTCGGGTCGAAGTCGTAGTGACTTCGACCCGCTAGCGATCTTGGCGAAAGGGGAGGGATTGTCCCTTCGTCAGATCACCAGATGTCAGGACCCTTTTCCATATAGCGCTTGGCCACAAAGTCGATGAAGGCCCGCACTTTGGGCTGGGTAAACCGGCCCGGGGGATAGATGGCGTAAATGCCAAGGGTTTCAACCGGAAGGCCGGGGATCGCCTCTTCCACCAAACCTTGCCGCAGGGCGTCGGCGTAAAGAAAGCTGGGCAGATAGGCGATGCCAAGGCCCGAAATCGCGGCATTCAGCAGCGATTGCCCGTCATTCACCGTCAGCCAGCCTACCGACCGGACCTGCCGCTTTTCGCCCGAGGGCGCGGTGATCTTCCAGACGTTGCCGTTGGCCTGATTGGAGTAATGCAAGAGCTTGTGGTCGTTCAGTTCGTCGATTTTCTGCGGGCGGCCATATTTCTGGAAATACGACGGCGCGCCGATCATCCGCTTGTTGGTTTCGGTCAATTTGCGGGCGCGCAGGCTGGAGTCCTCCAGATCGCCCACCCGGATCGCCATGTCGAACCCTTCGCTGATCAGTTCGACATAGCGGTTGTTCAAGACCATGTTGACGGTGATGTCGGGGTATTCCAGCAGGAAATCCCCCAGGATCGGCGACAGAAGGTTGACCCCGAAATCCGTCGCGACCGACACGCGCAACAGGCCCGAAGGGGCCGACTGCATGCTGGTCACCAGCGCATCCGCCTCGCCTGCGTCGTTCAAAACTCGGCGGGCGCGGTCATAGTAGGCAAGGCCGATTTCGGTCGGGCTGACGCGGCGAGTGGTGCGGTTCAGAAGCCGTGCCCCCAGTCGCGCCTCAAGCGCCGAGACATGTTTCGAGACGGCGGATTTTGAAATCCCCATCTTCTTCGCCGCATCGGTAAAGCCGCCCTGGTCAACGACGGTGGCAAACGCCTCCATCTCGGTCAGTCGATCCATTTTGTCCTCGTTGGAACATACACGCTTATTCTGTCAGCAAGGATAGACGGCGAATTCGGGCAGGATGGGGGCGAACGCGCGTCCTATCCGCGGTATTGTCGGGGATCGTTCATGGCGGGGAAACACATGAGCCGGCTCCCAGCACCCCAGGGGCGTCAAGCATCAGACTATAAACAATCTTGGGTTGAAAAGCAGCTTTGCTCGGATTCGAAACCCACCAAAGGTTGATGCACGACCGGGGATCCCGACAAGATAGCGTCCGGTCGGTCAGCGCCGGCCAGTCCGATATGGGCGGCCGGTCAGATATGGGCGGCCAGGCGGGCACCCTGATCAATGGCGCGCTTGGCGTCCAGTTCGGCGGCAACATCCGCCCCGCCGATCAGGTGGTGCGCCACACCACGCCGGGTCAGCGCATCTGACAGGCCCCGGTTGGGCACCTGACCCGCGCACAAGACCACGGCATCGACCGCCAGCAGCTCCGGCCCCTCATGGTTCGGCCCGTGGCTGATCATTAGCCCCTCCCGGGTGATCCGCTCGTAATTCACGCCGCCCTGCATCCGCACCTGTCGCATCGCCAAAGCGGCCCGGTGAATCCAGCCCGTGGTCTTGCCAAGCCCGCGCCCCGGCTTTTCGGCCTTGCGCTGCAGAAGATGCACCTGACGTGCTGGCGGTTCGGGCAAAGGGCCTTCGGGGACAAGACCGCCCCGGTCCTCCCATGGCGCGCTGATCCCCCATTCGCGGCGCCAAAGGACAGGGTCCAGCGTCGGGCTGACACCTTGATGCACCAGCGCCTCGGCCACATCGAACCCGATGCCCCCGGCGCCGACGATTGCCACCCTTGGCCCAACATTGGCCCCGTTCAGCACGTCGATATAGGTCAGCACGACCGCCCCCGGGTCGGTCGGAATGTCCGGTTCGCGCGGGATCACGCCGGTCGCGATGATGATCTCGTCAAAGCCGGTCAGATCGTCGGCCTTGGCTTCTGCCCCCAGCCGCAAGGTGATGTTGTCATGCTGCAGCATGGTGGTGAACCAGTCGACGAGGCCGTGAAATTCCTCTTTCCCCGGCACCTGTCTGGCAAGGTTCAACTGTCCGCCAACTGCAGTCGCCCGGTCGAAAAGCACGACCTTGTGCCCGCGCTGGGCGGCAACAATGGCGGTCATCATCCCCGCAGGACCGGCACCGACCACGGCGACCTGCTTGACCACAGCCGCCGGCTCATAGCTCAGTTCCGTTTCATGACAGGCACGCGGGTTCACCAGACAGGATGTCAGCCGACCCGAGAATGTGTGGTCCAGACAGGCCTGATTGCAGGCGATGCAGGGCGCAATCCGGGCCGACTGCCCCGCCGCGGCCTTCACGATTAAATCGGCATCTGCCAGCCAGGGCCGCGCCATTGACACCATGTCGGCGGCTCCGGCCGCCAGCAGGCCCTCGGCCACCTCCGGCGTGTTGATCCGGTTCGAGGTGATGACGGGGATCGAAACCTGCGGCCGTAGCCGCGCGGTCAGATGCGCAAAAGCCGCGCGGGGGACAGAGGTTGCAATGGTCGGCACCCGTGCCTCGTGCCAGCCGATCCCGGTGTTCAGGATCGACGCCCCCGCTGCTTCGACAGCCTTGGCCAGCGTGATCACCTCGTCCCAGCTTGACCCGTCTGGCACCAGGTCGATCAGCGAAATCCGGTAGACCAGCAGCGCCTGCGGCCCCATCGCCGCGCGGACCCGGGCCACGACCTCAACCGGCAGCCGCATCCGGGTTTCATAAGAACCGCCCCAACGGTCGCTCCGGCGGTTGGTGTGGGTGACAAGGAACTGGTTCAGGAAATAGCCCTCCGATCCCATCACCTCGACCCCGTCATAGCCCGCTTCAATCGCGCGGGTGGCGGCGGTGGCGATGTCGGCAATCTGCTTTTCGATCCCCACCTCGTCCAGTTCGCGCGGGGCAAAGGGCGAGATCGGCGATTTGACGGCGGACGGCCCGACACAATCCTTGCCATAGGCATAGCGCCCTGCATGCAGGATCTGCATCAAGATATGGCCGCCCTCGGCATGGACGGCATCAGTGACCCGGCGGTGGTTCGCGATGTCATGGTCACTGAACAACCCGGCCGCACCGGGAAACACCCCGCCCTCGCGGTTCGGGGCCATGCCACCGGTCACGATCAGCCCCGCCCCGCCGCGCGCCCGGGCGGCATAGAAAGCCGCAACCCGGCCCCAGTCGCCGGTCTCCTCCAGC
>CAIXBE010000571.1 GCA_903917595.1 uncultured Rhodobacterales bacterium | reverse complement strand
TGATTTTCATGGTTATCCTCCGATTTCGGGGCTGTTGCGTTCCGACCGCAGCCGGTCGGTGATGTGGCGTCCGGCACCGCGCACATGCTGCACGATCAGGGCGGCGGCGCGGTCTTCGTCATGGGCGGAAATGGCAGCGATCAGGCCGCGATGTTCGTCAATCACCTCGTGCTGGCGGCGGCGAGAGATCATGTGATCGCGGTTGATGCCGGTCAGGATGGTGCGTTTGCGCCACCAGAGTTCCACGGTCATTCGGTTGTAGTGGCGTTCGTACATGATCTGGTGGAACTGCTGATCCAGATGGGAATGCTGGACGTTGTCGGTGAAATTCAGCGCCTCGATCTGGTCTTGCACCTTTTCCAGGCGGGTGATGTCGTCGTCGGTGCAGACGCCCACGAACCAGCGGATCAGATAGGGTTCGAAAAGCGAGGCCAGTTCATAGATGTCGCGAACGTAGGCCTCATCAATCTGGCGGACGCGGGCGCCGCGGTTGGGCGAGATCATCACCAGACCCTCGCCGCGCAACTGGTGCAGCGCCTCGCGCACGGGGTTGGTGCTGGTGCCGTATTGCGCGGCCAGATCGGAAACCTTGAGGCGTTCGTTGCTGCTGATCCGGCCCGAGAGGATGTCTTGCCGGATGCTGCGGCAAATTGGGCCATCCTCTGCCGCCCAAGGCAGCCCTGGTGGCATTTCGACCGGGTCGATCTGGTTGATCAGGCCATTCATAACGTTTGCATAGCGCGCGGGAACCTTGGTTGCCAAGGTGGGATGGGTCGTTTTCATACAGGAAATGCCAAGATGATACATTATTCTTGACGAATATTGTGGGACTGACCAATAGTCACCTGACCGCCATGTGGGCTGAAGCCCCATGACCGGCAATCCAAAAAGTCAAAGGCCCGGCAAGAGGCCAACAGACGGCTACACCACCAGACGAACCAATGGGAGGAACTAGGATGACAAGAAGGAATGACCCCAAGGGGCCAGTAAAACGGCTGTCGGCCATGTCGGCGGCGGTTCGGACGGCTGTGATTACCGGTATTGCGATCACCCCGGGCGCCGCGATGGCGCAAGAGGCGATCGATTTGTCAAAGTGGTCGCCAGAATATGTGCGCAGCATTGCAGGCACGGGCAAGTTTGACACGGCGGCGGAGTGCGCCAAGACCGTGCCATTGGATTACACCGGCCGCGTTTCGGTCTGGTACACCGGCCCCGCCGATGCGGAGCCTGAAATCACCAAGAAGTTCGACAAGGAGTTCTGGGAGGCGTTCAAGGCCACCTATCCCAACATCACGGTCGAGGCGCAAAGCATCGTCTACAACGATCTTCTGGACAAGCTGCGCACCTCTCTCCTTGGCAATGCCGGGCCGATGGTGGTGCGTCTGCAAATTCTGGGTGGGGTCGAGTTTGCCGCAAAGGGCTATTTGCAGCCGCTGAAGCCCGAGGATGTGGGGTATACCCCGGCCGAGTTCTGGCCGGGCGCGATGAAGTCGGTGACCTATGAGGGTGCGACTTACGGCATCCCGACCAACAACGAGACCATGGGATTCATCTACAACGCCAAGATTTTCAAGGATGCCGGGCTTGATCCCGAAACGGCACCCGCGACCTGGGCGGATGTGGTGGCCTATTCCAAGCAGATCAAGGACAATCTGGGCATTGCCGGTTATGGTCTGGTCGCCAAGCAGAATGCCGGCAATACGCCGTTCCGGTTCATGCCACAGATGTGGGCTTACGGCGGGGCCGCACTGGACGAAAATCTGGATGCGCCCACGCTGCAAACCGTCGGTCTGAACAGCCCCGGTGCCAAGGCGGCCTTGCAGGCGTCCTATGACATGTATGTCCG
>CAIXBE010000570.1 GCA_903917595.1 uncultured Rhodobacterales bacterium | reverse complement strand
GTCCAGAACGACTGAGCCACCGCCCATTGAGGGGCGCACGCCGGCCTCGGCGATTTTGACAAAGGCCTC
The DNA here is from genome assembly GCA_903917595.1 of uncultured Rhodobacterales bacterium. Lineage (GTDB taxonomy): Bacteria > Pseudomonadota > Alphaproteobacteria > Rhodobacterales > Rhodobacteraceae > Tabrizicola > Tabrizicola rara. Next base: position 2,002 of record CAIXBE010000570.1, on the reverse strand, counting down.
GTCCGGGTTTTCAATAAAGGGCGCTGGTCCCTCCACATCGCCGATACCGTGTATCAGCCACTCCACCTCGACCTTAAGAACCGAGGCAACTGCATGGAGACGATCGAGACCAGGCCGCGTCGATCGACCTCGCAGGATGTCATAGACAAACGACCGATTGACGCCCGCCATCTCGGCAACATGCGCGGGGTTCAGGCCCAGCTGCAGCGTACGGGCCTGCAGCCGTTCGGCCATAGTATGATGTTCAGACATTTTATCCCCAAGGGGCTGTGGATTAGATTGGATAAGATAGGATTGCGCGGAGGCCGTCAAGATATTAGAACAAATACGCAACAACCGCACGCGCGAATTCGGGGGGGAAGATGGAGATCGAGAAGGACTATTTTCCCCTGGCCGAGATCGTGAAGCGCTGGTCAATCCCGGAGGAGGACCTCGTCTATCTGGCGGAGAACAACCAGCTGCAGCTCTCCATCCGAGTCTTCGACATGCCACTTGAGTTCGGCGATTACGAGGAAGACATCAATGGCGCGCGGATTCGGGTGCCCTACGAACAACGACATTTCAGCGGGCTTCTTGATCTGCATGCCGGCGATGTCTTTCATCTGTACCGGACCGGCGAGGCGCTTCTGAACGAGTTCCGGCAAGAGCGAACAGGCTACTCCAGCCTCATGTATGACCACGCCCCGATCTATGTGGTCATTGGCGATTTATTGCTTCGGCGTGATGAACGTGACCGTTTTGAGCTGAAATCGGGCTTTCGGGCGGAAGGGGGCAAGCAAGAGGAGCCCACCTTCCTCACGTCGCGTGACTACAAGGAAGTGCGCTGCCGAGGACATCGCTTCCTGCTGGGCGCAATTCAGTCGACTGTGGTGCGTGCGTTGCACCAGGCGGCCTTGGCTGGCCAGCCATGGCAGAGTGGCAAAAGGATCCTCACCACCGCAAACTCGAAAAGCATGCGAATGGCGGATGTCTTCAAGTCGAAGGAGGCTTGGCGGGAACTGATCAAGTCCGATGGACGCGGCAACTACCGCCTGAACATCGACTGAGGTGTCCCATCCCCGCGAGAGGGGGATGAATTGGGGTCTGGGAGGGGGATGAGCGGGGGATGCTCATCCCCCTTTTCCATTTTCTGCTTTTCGATCAAAGGGGCATTCATCCCCCTCTGCATCCCCCTCTGATCCCGACGACATCCCACGTCAGAATTTCGCATCAATGCTCCAGAACCAACACAGGAGCCGCAGATGCACGCAAAACCCTGCCTCACGCAAAAGGAGCTGGCCCGACGCTGGACCATCTCGCACCGCACTCTCGAGCGGTGGCGCTGGACCGGCCAGGGGCCGGCATACATGAAGATCGGCGGACGGATCGTCTACCGGATCGAGGATATCCTCGCCCATGAACACGCCCATTTGTGCCGGACCGAGGAAAGCCTCGGCATGCGGGTGTCCTGATGGCGACCGAGGCCCAAGACGAGATCGCCTTTGGCGTCTGGATCTCTCAGGCAGAGCCGGGGGCCACCATCACCTATCATCAGGGCTTCTTGGCGGTCGATGGCACTGCACCGATCTCGAAACTGAGCGGGGATAAGCGCCGGAAGCTTCGCGATCTGGCGGCAGCGGCCGCACGGGCTGCCGAGCAGGATCTCGTCCACCTCGTTCAGGCCCGTCTTGGGCCGGACCGCTTTGCCTATCGGGCGATAGCGCGCCCGAGGCATTCACTTTCCCCAAAAACGGCACCAGACGGGCGTCGCCCGACGGTTGCACCCCCTCAATCCTGAAACGGAGAAACCATGGCTTACCCCGAGAACATCCCGAGCGTGAATGACGCGCTCAATTTGCCAGTCACGGAACTGGCGCAACTGCCCCCGTCGCTGCTCGCGGCGATCCAAGCCGAGATCGATGTCGCATCGGACCGGATGAAGGCGGTCGTCGAGCGGTTCGCGCTGGCCCTTGAGGTCCGTTATGCGGCGCGGGCTTTGGAATATCGCCGCGAAGCCGGCAAG
>CAIXBE010000569.1 GCA_903917595.1 uncultured Rhodobacterales bacterium | reverse complement strand
CGGCAGGCCGGTCACACCGGCATGTTGTCAAAGCCTTCTTCGGTCTCATCCTCGGTCGGCAAGGTCGCCATCTGGCCCGGAATCAACGCTGTCAGCGCCTGCATTTCGGCGAAAAGCAGTTTCAGCCCTTGTTCTTCCAGCGCAATGCCGGATTTCAGCAGCTCGGCCTCGACATGAATCAGGTCTGTGGGGTTGGTCATGGTCATGCGGCGCACTCCCGGCAAAAGGGTGTCCATGGCAAGGCGTCCAGACGGGCTTGCGGGATGTCGGCACCGCACAGGGCGCACACGCCGTAGGTGCCGTCGGCAATCCGGGCCAGCGCGGCCCTGATCTGCGGGATTTCGGCCTGCCCGGCAATCCCGGTCGCCTCCAGCACCTCATCGGGCTCACGTTCGACCGCAAGGTCTTCCCAGTCCGGATTATGGTGCGAATCCAGTTCCCGCTCGATCAACTCCAGCCGCGCGCCAAGTTCGGAAAGCCGCGCCTCAAGCGCCGCCTTGCGGGTTGCCAAGGGCACCTTGACGGATGTCTGCATTTTCAACTCCTGTCGTTTGGAAAAATGTTACGCGGGGCCCGCGCGCCCGGCCTTGACCCAAATCAACAGGAAGTCTTTCGCTTTTGCCGCTTGCCGCTTAGGGTTGCGCAAACGCCCTGACAGGTTTTGCGACCTTTGAAGAAGGACCACCGAATGGATATCCGCAGGATTACCCCCGACTATGCCGTCTCGCCCCAGATCGAGGCCGCCGATCTGCCCGCCCTGAAGGCTGCCGGCTTTGTAATGGTGATCGACAACCGCCCCGACGGTGAGATCGGGTCACATCAGCACTCGTCGATCATACAGTCAGCGGCCGAGGCGCTGGGGCTGGCCTTTGTCGCCAACCCGGTGATCGGCGGGGCGATGACTATGGAGAATGTTCAGGCGCAGCGCGCCGCGATGGACAGAGCGGGCGGTCCGGTCTTTGCCTATTGCGCCAGCGGCAACCGGTCGTCTGTGGTCTGGGCGCTGGCCGAAGCCGGGAACCGCCCGGTGGAAGAATTGGTGGGCCTGCCCGCGCGGTTTGGCTATCAACTGGATCACCTGCGTCCGCAGATCGAGGCCTTGTCCAAAGCCGGGTAAGCGGTCGGCGCGGAAAACATCCAACTGGAATCACATGACGTGTGATCGGGTTTATCCGGTCGCGCGCAATTCCTGTTCCGGTTCGGGCGCCGTGGCGATTGGCGGCAGTCGCGGGATCGACACCGGGACAGATGCGGGGGCCTGACGGCGTCCGGTCTCAACCTCGGTCAGTTTCAGCGCCCGCATGCCCCGGTTCTGGCCCAGCTTTGCCCGCGCCAACCGCTTGCCCTGCGGCGTTTCCAACGAGATCATGTCAAGCCCGGCCAGCGGCATGTCCAGAACCTCACCCACCTGCAGCGCCATGATCCGGCCCAGTGGCATCCGCATCCGGCCGATGACCGCGTCAAGGCGACATTCGGCCTGCAGCACCTGCACCCCAAGCGCCGCGGAAAAGTGCACTGCATCCTCACCGGCATCGTCGCGTTCGGTCATGGGGCTTTCGGCGCGACCGATGGCGGGCAGGATCAGGATGATCTGACCGTCGCGTCCGGCGCTGCCAAGGGTGACCTCGGCCGACAGAACCCGGTAGACCTCCTCCTCCAGCAACAGCGGCAGGGGGCGGATGTCGTCCAGAAACGAGCCGTAGCGAAACCCGCCAGCCCAGATCAGGTCCGCCTCTTCCATCAGGCTTTCCTCAAGCCCGGTCAGGGCGCGGTCGATCACCCCCGCCACCATCGCCGCGTCAATCCGGGTCGGTTTGCGCGCGGGTGGGGCCTGCGTCGACAGACGACCCATCGCTTGCATTTCGATCAGGGCGGCGGTGACGGACGGCGACAGTAGCACAACGCCGATCCCGGCGGCAGGACCGTCCAGCAGCGCCACAAGCGACCGGTCCGGCGCGATTTCGGCCACCTCGGCCAGACTGGCGCGGGTCACGGTCAGCTTTTGCACGCATAGGTCAAGCCCCATCGCGTCGCGCGCCGCGCGGGCCAGGGCCAGCCGCCAGCCCCGATCTGCCCCCGGCGCACCATCGGCGAGCGGCTGGCGGGCGCGATCGATCTTGCGGCGGATCACGTCGGTCATCAAGGGCCCCCGGGTTTGGGTCGTCCCGCCGAGATTACCGCCCGCAAGCCTACCAAAACGTTAAGCCGCCAGCTTTTCCAACCGCAAGGGCACCGTCACCCGGAACGCCGCCCCACCCTGCCCCGGAAGATAAGCCACCGATCCGCCAAGGCTGGTCATGATCTCGCGGCAGATCGCCAGCCCAAGCCCCGCCCCACCGGCGCGGTTGGCATCCGACAGGCGGGCGAATTTCTCGAAGATAAGCGATTGCGATTCCTTCGGGATGCCCTTGCCGTTGTCGACAAAATCCACCGTAAGTTTGCCGCCACGCTGGCGCAGGCTGATGCGCAGCTCCGGCTGGTCAGCGGTGCAATACTTGCGCGCGTTCGAGATCAGGTTGATGAACACCTGCGTCAACCGGTCGGCGTCGGTTCTAAGGAATATCGCCTCACTTGCCGGATCGCGGGTGACCAGAAAATTACGCTCGGGCCGGGTCTGGCGCGCGGCGGTCAGCGCGGTTTCCAGCATCTGATGCAGGTTCGCAAGGCCAAGGTTCAACTGCACCATGCCGTTTTCCAGCACGGACAAGTCCAGAAGATCGTCCAAGAGCCGGGTCAGCCGCTTGGCCTCGTCATGGATGATCCGGCCGTAGCGGGTCACCTGTTCGGCGGGCAGCACACCTTCGGTCAGAATCTCGGAAAACGCGCGGATCGAGGTCATCGGAGTGCGTAATTCGTGGCTGATCTGGCTAAGGAAGGCATCCTTCTGAACCGACAGTTGCTGCAGCTTTTCATTGGCTTCGCGTAAGGCGCCGGCGGTGCGGGTCAACTCGCTTTCGCGCGTTTCCAGCCGGGCCGAGTATTCCATGATCTGCGCCGCTTCGCTTGCGACGGCCATCAGATCTTCGACCGTGACCATGGCGCGGCCGACAAGCTGGCTGAGCATCGCATGCGCGGTGGCAGCGCCCACGGTGCCGGACAACCGTGCCTCAAGCGCGTCCAGAAAGGCCGGGGTCGGGTCGGGGAGAAAGCCCGCCTTGCCCTGATCGCGGGCAGCGGCCTCGAACAGGGCCAGCGAGACCTCTTCGCCCAAGATGCGCTGCGCCATCGCCAGAAGTTGTTCGGGTTCAACCTGCCCCCGCGCCCAGCGTTGCGGGCCGCTGCCCCCCTGAAAGACGTTGACGAAGGCCGCCCCCTGCAGCCGTTCGACCGGGCCGGGAAAGGTCAGCAGCGACCCTAGGCAAAAGGCCAGCGCGTTCAGGGTCATCGACCAAAAGAGCGCGTGGACCAGCGGGTCCATGCCTTCGGTCCCGAAAAGGGCCTGCGGACGTAGCCAGCCAATGCCGAACAGACCACCCTGAAAGACCGCCTCGGACAGGGCGGCGCCCGGGCCGAAGGACGGCAGGAACGACGCGTAGGCCCAGACCGTAAAGCCGGTCACCAGACCCAGGATCGCCCCGGTCCTGGTGGCCCCGCGCCAAAAGAGGCCGCCAAGCATCGCCGGCAGCACCTGCGCCATGCCCAGAAACGCGATTAACCCGATGGACGCCAGCGCTGCCGATCCGCCCGACAGCCGGTAATAACCATACCCCAGCGCCAGCACGGCGACGATGGCCAGCCGCCGCGCGTTCAGAACGACGGCGCGCAGGTCTTCGCCCCCTGCTTCGGCCGGGCGCAGCCGCAGCCAAAGCGGGATCACCACATGGTTCGAGATCATCGTGGCCAGCGCGATGCTCTCAACAATGACCATCGAGGTGGCGGATGAGAACCCACCCAGAAACGCCAGCATCGCCAGCGCGCCCTGCCCCTCGGCCAAAGGAAGAGTCAGCACGAACATGTCGGGGTTTGCCCCCGACGGCATCCTGTCAAGCCCGACCACCGCGATGGGCATGATGAACAGGCTCATCGCCAGAAGATAAAAGGGAAAGGCCCAACTGGCGCTGGCAAGCTGGTCTTCATTGTCGCTTTCGACCACCAGAACCTGAAACATACGCGGCAGGGTGATCACTGCGGCGGCAGACAGAAAGATCAGCCCGGCCCAACGTCCGGGCTGGACCGCCCCTGCCGTCAGACCCGAAGCGTCGATCTTGTCGATGATCGCGGACAGCCCGCCCGCAATCCCCCAGACCACGAAACTGCCGACCGCGACCAGTGCCACCAGCTTGACCACCGCCTCGACCGCGATGGCGGTGACGATGCCGTGGTGCTGTTCCTTGACGTCCAGATTTCGGGTGCCAAAGAGGATGGTGAAGAACGCAAGACCCACGGCGACCCAGAAAGCCGTCCGCCCGGCATCGACCGCGACCGACCCCTCGGTCGCACTGGCAAAGACGCCAAACGACAAGACAACCGACTGCAGTTGCAGCGCGATATAAGGTGTGGCGGCGACGACCGCGATCACGGTGACGATCACCCCCAGCGTGTTCGACTTGCCGAACCGCGACGAGATGAGGTCGGCAATCGAGGTCACACGGTATTGCCGCCCGATCCTGACCAGCTTGCGGAGCAGCCACCACCAGCCCACAAAGACCAGCGTTGGGCCGAAATAGATCGTCAGGAACTCCAGCCCCGACCGCGCCGCATAGCCGACCGCGCCGTAAAAGGTCCAGGCGGTGCAATAGATCGACAGCGACAAGGTATAAACCACGGGCGAGCGCAGCCAACCCAGCCGCCCGGCGCGGGCGCGGCGCTCGACCACGAAAGCCACGGTGAACAGGATCAGCACATAGACAAGACAGGCTGTGACCAAAAGATTGAACGGCATATCAGTCCTCGTCTTCGTCCGAGCCGTCAGCCGCCCTGTCGCCCGCCTTCAGACCCGGCGCAAAGGCAGCGGCAACGCCGACAAGGAAAAGCCAGACGCCAAAGAAATAAATAACATGGCCCGAGGTCAGCCGCAGTTCGGACGCTTCGGTCCACATCAGCGGCAAGAACAAGAGGATGATCCCGAAAACCGGCAACAACCGCGACGCATCGGCCAACCGACGGCGGCGGTAAGAGGCGGGGGCAAGAAACAGCGGACGTTTCGGCCGTGCCATCATCGCCCCATCATGGCGCGCACTTCGGCGAGGATGTCGGCATTGGCAAAGGGCTTGGCAATGAACCGGTCAACCCCCGCCCGTTCGGCCAAGCCCCGGTCCCGGCCGCGCGCGGTCAGCATCAGTACCGGCAGGGCGGCAAGATCGGGGTCGGCGCGGATGGCCTCGACGATCTCGATCCCCGACAGACCCGGCAGCATGTGGTCAAGGATCACCAGATCGGGTCGGTCACTTCGGATTTGGGCCAAAGCAAGGTCGCCCACGGCCACATGACTGACCCGCCAGCCGTCACGCGACAACAAGAAGCGGATCGCCTCGGCGATGTTTGGTTCATCCTCGACCAGAAGAACATGTTGCGCCACCGGTATCTCCCCGGATCCACTATCAGCACAACCGGGGTCCATGTCAAAACCGAAAGGACCGGGGTCAGATCCGGGTCGCGGCTTACGACAGGATCGACGGCTCGCGCCGAGCCGGGCATTCGGCGCGCGGACAGATCCGGCAGCTGGAGCCAATCGCAAGGTCGGCCCGGTCGCCCGGCTTTGCGCGCGCTGCGGCGGGCAGGATCAGCATCCCGGCAATGCGCAGTTCCGGCCCGCGAGGACCCAGAGGGCGCTGCGGCGTGGCCCAGGCCAGCACCTGATGCCGCCCACCGCCCTGGCCGACCATCTCGACCACTGCCTCGACAGGCTGTAGCGGATGGCCAAGTGCGGAATAGAGGGGCCACAGCGGACAGGCCGCCCCAAAGCGCGGCAGCGGAAATCCTGCGGCGGCCTTGCGAAAGGTAAAGGTGCCAGACGCATCGCACAGCACCAGACCCGCCGAAAGGGCCGGCAGACCCGCCAGCCTGCGCATCACCGCAATCGGATCACAGCCGAAACCGGATGCCAAAGCAAAAGGGTCCGGCCCGGTCTCCCCAACTGCTGCCAGAAAAGCGGGCATCGGCAAGGCGCTGGCATCCTTGGCCGCCTGTGCCACATGGCCCGCCGCCAGTTGCCGCGCCGCCGATGAGGCAAGCCCGGCGATCTCATCCTCCAGTCCTTCGGCAAGTTCGGCATCGGCGAACACCCAGCCGCGACTGCGCAACCAATCCTCCACCTCCTCCTGAGGCGCAGCGATGCCCTGTTCGGCGGTGGCGCTGCCGGCGTCCAGATAACTGACCAGCGCCTCGGCCCCCAGGGCCAGCCGCTCGCTGTCCTGCCACAGGTTGCGGTGAAACCGCGCGGTCCATTCGGGGTCCAGATCTTCGGTTTCAGCCAGAATTGCCGCGGTGGCCCGGACCGACGACAGCGACGACAGCACCTCATGCAAGGATTGCGACAGATGCGGGTCCTGCGTCATGCGGTCATTCAGCGTCTCGACCGCGCGTTCAAGGGTTTGAACCCGCCGGTCCAGCGCCACCATCAGCCCGGCCCAGCCCGGAAACCGGCCCAGAAAATCGGCCAGCCGGTCCAGTTCGACCGCCTCACTGGCGGAATCCGCCCGGGCGACCGCGTTGCGCAAGCCTTCAACCACGGCGGAATCTGAACCGGGGGCAAGACTGGCCCGGTCAATCCCCAGCGCATCCCCCAACCGTTCCAGCACCTCGCCACCGACATTGCGGCGGTTGTGTTCGATTAGGTTCAGGTAGGACGCCGAAATCCCCGCCCGCGCCGCCACATCCGCCTGCCGCAAGCCCGCGGCAAGCCTGCGTTCGCGCAGTTTGGTTCCGGTCAGGGCAAATGGCGGCATCGGTCCTCCCGGGACCAGTTTACAGGTCTTGTGAAGCTTTACAAACCCGCAAAGCAAAGGGCGCCGTCCTTACCGGACGACGCCCCCGCATTCTGTCAGGTCAGGCTTATTCCGCCAGTGCCGCGTCGGTGATGACGCTGGTCCATGCCCCAACCGGAGCCATGGTGATCACCGGGTCCGACCCGCCCGCCATCAGCGT
>CAIXBE010000568.1 GCA_903917595.1 uncultured Rhodobacterales bacterium | reverse complement strand
ATCGCCGCTGCCCTGCTGCTTGCCAGCCCGGTTGCCGCGCAAGACGTAAAGATCGGCATCGCCGCCGAGGCCTATCCGCCCTTCGCCAGCCCCGATGCCGCCGGCAACTGGGTCGGCTGGGAGGTCGATTTCATCAATGCGGTCTGCGCTGCGGGCGAGATGACCTGCGTCATCACTCCGGTTGCATGGGACGGCATCATCCCGTCGCTGACCTCTGGCCAGATCGACGTGATCATGGCGTCGATGTCGATCACGGCAGAACGTGCCCAGACGATTGATTTCTCGGACAAATACTATAACACCCCCACCGTCATCATCGGCACCAAGGGCGTTGACATGGCGCCGACCGCCGAAGGGCTGGCGGGCAAGATCATCGGGGTGCAGGCCTCGACCGTGCATGCCGACTATGTCGAGAAGTACTTCGCGCCGACGGCGGCCGAAGTGAAGATCTACCAGACCCAGGACGAGGCGAACTCGGACCTTGCCGCTGGCCGGATCGACGCTATTCAGGCTGACAGCATCGCGCTGGACGCCTTCCTTGCGTCCGAGGCCGGGGCTGCCTGCTGCGATCTGAAGGGCGCGGTTGCCGACGACGCGGAAGTGCTGGGCCTTGGCGTTGGCGCAGGTGTGCGCAAGGGCGAGGCCGAGCTTCTGGGCAAGTTGAACGCGGCGATTGCCAAGGTGATTGCAGACGGCACCTATGATGCGATCACCGCCAACTACTTTGCCTCGTCGATCTACGGCGGCTAAGGGCGGATTGCCCGTGGCGGATCGCTGCGGGCCTGAAACGCGGCCCTCCCCGTCTGGGGGGGGGCAATCCCCCGGCGCCTGCCGTTCCGGCCTGCGTCCGTCACGGAGCCGTCGATGATCCCTGCTGATCTTCTGGTATCGACGCTGGATCATCTGGCGTGGTCGCCTCCGGGCTGGGGGGCGACACTGGCTGTGGCCTTTGCCAAGTCGCTGATGATCGCGCTGGGCGCGTTCAGCCTTGGGCTTTTGATCGGCACCGGCGGGGCTTACGGCAAGCTTTACGGCGGGCCGGTCACCCGTGACATCTTGGGCATCTACACCACCATCGTCCGGGCGGTGCCGGAACTGATCCTGATCCTGATCCTCTATTTCGCCGTCACCTCCTCCTTGAACAGCCTGCTGCAGGCCTCGGGATTCGAGCGCATCCAGATTTCCGGTTTTGCCGCCGGGATTGCGGTTCTGGGCGTGGTGCAGGGGGCCTATGCGACGGAAATCCTGCGCGGGGCGATCCTTGCCGTCCCACCGGGCCAGATCGAGGCCGCCCGCGCGATGGGCATGCCGCCCCTGAAGCTGGCCTGGCGGGTGACCTTTCCGCAGATGCTGGCCGCCGCTATTCCGGGCCTTGCCAACCTGTGGCTGATCGCCACCAAGGACACTGCCATTCTGGCCGTCGTCGGCTATGGCGAGCTGACGCTGGTCACCCGGCAGGCCGCCAGCACCACCAAAGCGTTCCTGACCTTCTTCCTTGCGGCGGGCATGCT
>CAIXBE010000567.1 GCA_903917595.1 uncultured Rhodobacterales bacterium | reverse complement strand
GAACCATTTGCCGCAGCCATAGGCATGGCGCCAGCGTTCGAAATGCACGCCCTTGGGGTTCTTGCGGGCGAACATGTAGGCCTCGAACTCCTCGGGCGAGGAGGCGGGGCCGAAGCGTTTCAGATGCGCCTCATAGCCGGGGGAAAGCTCGGTTTCATCGGCCATCACACCGCAGTAGGGGCATTCAAGGGTCAGCATTCAGGCATCCCTCCAGGGTTCAGTTCACAAGACGCGGCAGGCCTGCCGTGTCGAATTCGGCCGCAAGGTTGATCGTCAGTCGCGTCGGGTCAAAGCCGCACAGGTCTTCGCCCAGTTCGTAAACCGTCATCCCCGCACACTGCAGGGCCGCGACATAGTCGGGCTTCTGGGTCGCATTGATGCCGTTGCACTCCACCAGCATGCCGCGCAGTGACAGGGCGGCCAGATCGGCGCTGGCCATTACCGGCAGTTCGTGGCCCTCGACATCGATGACCAGAAGATCGGCGGTGCGGATATTTTCCTCGGCAAGCACGGAATCCAGCCGGCGCAGCGCGACATCGGTCTGGGCGACCATGTCGTCGCGATGGACCAGACCGCGCAGGGTGCAACCAACCTTGACCTGCTGTACGACGCGGCGGCGGTCCAGCGAGGCACAGCCCTGCACCCAACGCGGGAATTGCTCGGCCAGCGCCTCGTCCAGATGGTAAAGCGGCAGGACACCTTCTGTATCCGAAATGCCAAGCTGCCGCAGGGCAAAGCCCTTGCGGTTGCGGTAGCGGTGCTGAAGGGCCGCGAAATAAGCGGGATGCGGTTCGATCAACAGCCCGTGCCAGCCGTTTTCCTTGGCCGTGGCGAAGACAGGATCGGCCATGCGGCCGTCATGCGCGCCGACCTGCACATAGAACACCCTGCCGCCAGCCGCCGTGTTTACGGCAGCCAGGAACCCGTCACGCGACGCCTCGATCCGGGCGCGCCGCTGGGCGTGTGCGTCGGAGGCGTCGGCATTCTGTGTCAATGCGCCACCCCGGCAGCGACCGACTCGTCGATGAACTGGCCTTCCTTGAAGCGCCACATGTTGAACGCCTCGGCCAGCGGCCCGGGTTCGCCCTTGGCCATCAGTTCCGCCATCGCCCACCCGGACCCCGGGATCGCTTTGAAGCCGCCGGTGCCCCAGCCGCAATTGATGAAGCAGTTGCCCAAGGGCGTCTTCGAGATCAGCGGCGAGCGGTCGCCGGTCATGTCGACAATGCCGCCCCACTGGCGCAGCATTTTCAGGCGGCTGATCATCGGGAAGGTCTCGACCAGCGCCCTAAGCGTTTCCTCGATGTGGTGGAACGACCCGCGCTGGGTGTAGTTGTTGAAGCCGTCGGTGCCGCCGCCAATCACCATCTCGCCTTTGTCGGATTGCGACATGTAGCCGTGGACGGTGTTGGCCATCACGACCACATCCATGCAGGGCTTGATCGGTTCGGAGACGAGGGCCTGCAGGGCGACCGCCTCGATCGGCAGACGGAAACCGGCCATCTCGGCCAGTTGGCCCGAATGTCCCGCCACAACCATGCCCAGCTTCTTGGTGCCGATGAAGCCTTTGGAGGTGTCGAGCCCGGTCACCTGACCGTTTTCCGACCGCACCCCTTTGACTTCGCAGTTCTGGATGATGTCCATGCCCATCGCAGAACAGGCCCGCGCATAGCCCCAGGCCACGGCGTCATGCCGCGCCGTGCCGCCGCGTGCCTGATAAAGGGCGCCAAGGATCGGATAG
>CAIXBE010000566.1 GCA_903917595.1 uncultured Rhodobacterales bacterium | reverse complement strand
GATCGGCGTCGGCTTGGCACCCTGCAGCTTCCGGGCGCGGTTGTTGGGCTTTTCCTTTGAGGGCCGCGCCCTGCCCTTGGCGATGATGTTCAACAGTTTCGCCACATCATGCGGTGTGATCTCGGTCACCAGCTTTCGACCCCAGTGCGGGGCCACCAGCTTGGTCAGCATCGAGCGTTGGTCGGACGCGTTGGTGAGGGCCAGGTGCGGCACATGCTCGTCGAGGTACCGGTCGATCATGTTGCTGAACCTTGGGGCCTCGCGCAACTCGCCACGCTCGCCCAGCGGATCGCGACCTTCGTCAATCTCGCGGCGCAGGTCGCGCGCCCGCTCGCGGGCTGCCGTCACAGTCCATTCGGGCCAGCGCCCGATGGCCATGCGGCGCTGGGCCCCGGCAAAGCGGTAGTCGAGCGCGAAGGACCGGCTGCCCGACCGCAGGATCCGGATGGAAAAGCCCCGCACCTCCGTGTCGAAGATCTGGTAATCGCGATCCGTTTCCGGCGCTGCCTCCCTGACGGATTTATCGTTCAATCGCAGCCGTTTGGGCGATGGTCGCGTCATGCTTTTGGCCATGGATGGTCTCCCCTTTCGCCTCCGACACAGGCGTAGATTCGCGCATCTATCAAGCGAAGCACGCGGATCGGGGTGGCGGGGAGGCGCAGGGGGGCGTTCATTTTCCGCCGCCGCGCCACCCCTTGTTTTATTGAGGGTTTCGAGAATTCGAGGGCACGCCGAGGCTGTCACGCGGGGTCTTGTGGGGCGGCAGCAGACACCAAGAGGCCGAATCCTCGTGCCAAATCTGTAAATCCTCAATGAATTCAGAGGGTGGCGCGATTTCGGCGCAGATTTGCCACCCTGCCACCCCCTGAAACCCTGCATTTGCAGCCGAATGTCGGCCAATCCGGGCGAAACGGGCAAAGCAGACCCAAACCGAACCTGTGGTCGGGTCGGGGCGGGTTGCGATCAGCCTGGCCACGCCTCAACGACAGCCGCCGAAACGCCGAAAACTCCAATGAAACAAGGGGTGGCGCGCAAACCGGTTTTCGGTGCCACCCCGCGCCTTCCCGCCACCCCTGACGGCCTGCGCTTCATGTCTCCAGATATCAGCCCTTTCCGGGCGATCAACGGAAGGACACATGATGACAGCAACGGGATCATCCGCACGACCCGCCTCGGCTGGCTTGCTGGGCGGCTGGATCAGCCGCCTCGACCTGGCCCTTGAATTGGGCGTCACGGTCGACACGCTGCGCCGGTGGGAGGCCCAACGCTTCGGGCCACCCTGCGTGCGCGCCGGTCGCAAGGTCTTCTATCGCCGTGACGGGGTGCGCGACTGGCTGCAGCTGCAGGAGGTGCCCAGCCCCCGGCGCGCAGGTGGCCGTCGATGACCGCCCCCCTGTCCCACCCGATGATCGCGGCGGCCAGTTCCGCCGACTGGATCCATGATCGCCTGACCGAAGCGCGCGGCGTTCTGGCCGACACCACCCGGCATCCGGACTCGCTGGTCATCCTCGCAGCCCGGATCGTGGCCGGGCAGACGGACGATGCCGGGGAATGCGCTGACGCCATCGACTTGCTGCGTCAGCTGGACCGGCGGCCGTTGTACGCTGTCGCCGCTGCCGCGTTCCCGAAGGGCGGTGCCACATGAACCGGCGCAGCACCCCCGAGGCCGATGCCCAGCGTGCCATCGTGCAGGCGTTGCGCTTCGCCCTGCCCCGCGATGCCATCGTCCATCACTGCGTCAACGAGGTGACCGAGGCCGGGCCGCGTGGTGCAAGGCGGCAGTCAATCCTCGTCAGCATGGGCGTCCATGCCGGGTTTGCCGACCTGATCGTGATCTCCGGCGGCCGCGTGCTGTTCCTCGAAGTCAAAAGCGAAACCGGCCGATTGCGCAAATCGCAGGAGGTGTTTCGCGACATGGTCTGCGCGCAGGGCTTTGGTTGGGCGCTGGTCCGGTCGGTCGACGATGCGCTGGGCGCGCTGGCCGACAACGGCTTCAGCAGCCGAGCGCAACTGCAAGCGCGGAGGGCTGCGCCATGAGCCATGACGCCACCAACTGGGCGATCCAGCGGCGCGGGCTGAAGCCCACGACCAAGATCGTGCTCTGGCACCTGTGTGATCGCTTCAACCCCGACTTCGGCTGTTTCCCCTCGCAAGACCGGCTCGCCCATGATTGCGAGATCAGCCGGTCCACCCTGAACGAACATCTCGACCG
>CAIXBE010000565.1 GCA_903917595.1 uncultured Rhodobacterales bacterium | reverse complement strand
TGCCCAACGCCTCGTTCATCGGCTTCACCGGCACGCCCATCGAGGCGACTGATGTTAACACCCCCGCGGTGTTTGGACACTACATCGACGTCTATGACATAAGCCGCGCAGTTGAAGACGGGGCAACTGTGCCAATCTATTACGAAAGCCGCCTCGCCCGGATCGAGTTGCCCGACTCAGAAAAGCCCAAGGTCGACGCTGAAATCGAAGAGTTGACAGAGGATGAGGCCGTCAGCGAACAAGAACGGCTGAAGCGTAAATGGTCGACCGTCGAGGCGCTTGTGGGTTCCGAAAAGCGCCTGAAGATGATCGCCGAAGATCTGGCCACCCATTTCGAGGCCCGCGTGCAGGCCATGGAAGGCAAAGCCATGGTCGTTTGCATGAGCCGCCGCATCTGCGTGGATCTCTACAATCAGATCGTGGCCCTGCGGCCGGACTGGCATTCGGACGACGATGCAGGCGGCCTGGTCAAGATCGTGATGACCGGCTCTGCCTCGGACCCGGAAGCCTGGCAGCCCCACATCGGCGGCAAAGCACGGCGCGATCTGCTGGCCAAACGTGCAAAAAATCCGAAAGACTCGCTCAAGCTGGTGATCGTGCGTGACATGTGGCTGACCGGCTTTGACGCCCCGTCTATGCACACGATGTACATCGACAAGCCGATGCGCGGGCACGGGCTGATGCAGGCCATCGCGCGGGTGAACCGGGTGTTCCGCGACAAGCCCGCAGGTCTGATCGTTGATTACATCGGCATCGCCCAGAACCTGAAATCCGCGCTGGGCCAGTATTCCCAATCGGACCAGGAGCAAGCTGGCATCGACGAGGCCGAGGCGGTTGCGGCGCTTCTCGAGCGACTGGACGTGGTGCGCGCCATGTTCCACGGCTGCGACTATTCCAAGGGGCTGACCGGCACACCGCACCAGCGCCTTGTGGCTTTGGCAGAGGCGCTCGACTGGATTCTCGCAAGGCAAGACGAGGCGGCGCAGCGGGAAACCGAAAAGGAAGCCAAAAAGGCTGCGCACCGTCGCTATCAGGATGCAGTGTTGGCACTGTCCAAGGCCTTTGCGCTTTGTTCGGCCAGCGATACCGCCCGCGAAGTGCGCGACGAGGTTGGATTCTTTCAGACCGTGCGCGCAGCAATGGTCAAGGCGTCCGATACCTCTGGCCGTTCGGCCGCAGATCGCGACCTGGCCATCCGCCAGATCGTGAATGGCGCCGTCGCATCGACCGAAATCGTCGACATCCTGTCGGCGGCTGGGCTGTCCTCCCCGGACATTTCCATCCTGTCTGACGAGTTCCTGGCCGAAATTGGTCAGATGGAGAAAAAGAACCTCGCCCTTGAGGCGCTGAAAAAGCTTCTGAACGACGAAATCAGATCCCGCAGCCGGTCAAATGTGATTGAAACACGGAAGTTTTCCGAGCGGCTGGAAGAAGCGATCTCACGCTATCACACCAACGCCATCAGCACTGTCGAAGTCCTGCAAGAACTGATCGCGCTGGCAAAGGAAGTGCGCGAGGCCAGAAACCGGGGCGAAGAAACCGGGCTGACACCCGACGAAATCGCCTTCTATGACGCTCTGGCTGACAATCAAAGCGCGGTCGATATCCTCGGCACTGATCAGCTGAAGATCATCGCGCATGAACTGTTGAAGGGGCTCAAAGCCAACGTCACCATCGACTGGGCGCATCGCGACAGCGCCCGGGCGCGGTTGCGGGTTCTCGTCAAACGGATCTTGAGGAAGTACGGCTATCCACCAGATCTGGAAGACGCCGCTGTTCGAGGGGTGTTGGCACAAGCAGAAGCG
>CAIXBE010000564.1 GCA_903917595.1 uncultured Rhodobacterales bacterium | reverse complement strand
TCAGCCCTGCGTCGGACCGCCGATGCCGCTTTGCGCGCTGCCGAGCAGGACCTCGTCCATCTCGTGCAGGCCCGGATCGGGCCCGACCAGATTGCCTACATCGCCGTGGCCCGGCGCAAGCCGCGTCCAGTCGGCGCGTCCCTCTCGGTGCGCCTGCTCGAGGCCGCCTGACCCCCACTTTTCACTACGGAGACTAAAATGTCTTTTCCCGACAACACGCCTGGCATCGACGCGTTGATCAACCTGCCCGCTGGCGAGATCGCCCACCTGCCGGTTGACTTGCAGGCGGCGATGCAGCGCGAGATCGACGCGGCTGCCACGCAGATGAAGGCCGTGACCACGCGCTTCAACACTGCACTTGAGGTGCGGTTTGCCACCCGGGCCGCCGAGGTGCGCGGCGCCTCTGGCAAGGACACCGGCACGGTGCGCTTTGATGAAGGTGATTTCACCATCGTCGCCGATCTGCCCAAGCGGGTGGATTGGGATCAGCAGAAACTGGCGCAGATCGCGTTGAATATCGCCGCAAGTGGCGAGGACCCGGCCGAGTTCATCGAAACCAGGCTCAGTGTTTCCGAGCGCAAGTACGGCGCGCTGCCCGAAGCCTGGCGCAAGGGGTTCGAGCCCGCGCGGACCGTGAAGACCGGCACTCTGAAGGTCACGCTCGAGCAGAATGAGGTCGCGCAATGACGGTGCTGTCCCCCATTCTCAACCCCGTCCAAGACCTGCCCAGCCTCATCCATCGCGCCGCCACAATGCTGGCAGGCGCAAGAAGCGTCGCTGAGTTTCTCGAAGCACGAGAAATCGCCGGGGTTGCTTATGACGCTGAAAAACGTGCGGCGCGCCTCAGCCGGGCAAAGGCTGCGCATGACGACCTGGTCGCCGCAGCGCATCGGGCACAGGCCCACGCGCTTGAGATCGAAGCGGCGGCCAAGCGCCGCCTTGCGGATGAAGATGACGGGGCAAAGGCACGTGGTGACGTTGGACAACAAGGTGCCAGGACTGACCTCGTTCACGCTGTGAACGAAGTTGTTCCAAGCGCTGCCGATCTTGGGCTGAACCGGCGGGAGATCCATGAAGCGCGCCAACTCCGTGATGCCGAGGCTAATGATCCTGGCATCGTACGGCGCAAGCTCGACGACCGGCTTGAGCGGGGCGAGGACGCGCGGCGTTTCATGCGGCGCAAGGGCCTCGAGTGCCTCGCCGAGGCTGACCGGCTGGATGCGCTTCTTGCGGCCATCGCGACGGGATCGGCTGAAGCTCCGCTGTTCATTTCAAACGCCGCCATGCAGCAATCAGAAGGAGTTCACTGATGGCCATTTCTCTCGCATCCCTGCGTACGACCACAGCGCTGACGCCCCCGCGGATCCTGATCCACGGCGTGGCCGGGGTGGGCAAGTCCACCTTTGCGGCTGATGCCGACCGGCCCGTCTTCATCAGGACCGAGGATGGGCTGGGCAAGCTGCAAGTCCCGCATTTTCCATTGGCAACCAGCTATGCCGAAGTAGCCGAGGCGCTCGACGCACTGCTGGACGAGGACCACGCCTATGGGACCGTTGTGATCGACAGCGTTGACTGGCTGGAGCCGCTGATCTGGGCCGAGGCCTGCAAACGCAACGGCTGGGCCTCGATCGAAACCCCAGGGTTCGGGAAGGGCTATGCCGAAGCGCTCACCGTCTGGCGTGAATACCTCGACAAGCTGAACGCGGTGCGTGACCAGAAGGGCATGGTGATCATCCAGATCGCCCATACCGACATCAAGCGCTTCGACAGCCCCGAGCATGAACCCTACGACCGGTATGTCATCAAGCTGCAGACCCGGGCCTCGGCGCTGCTGCAGGAGCATTCCGATGTGGTGCTCTTCGCCAATTACCAGATCTCAGTCGCCAAATCCGATGTCGGCTTCAACAAAAAGGTAACCCGCGCGCTCGGGTCCGGTGCG
>CAIXBE010000563.1 GCA_903917595.1 uncultured Rhodobacterales bacterium | reverse complement strand
TGAAGACTCGCCCCGCGCCGATGCTCCGCCAAAATCACGCCACGTTCCTCGCCGTTGAGGTGCTTGTACCGTTTGTCCATCGCAACATCCTATGCCCCACGGGCGCTGGGTGTTGCACTTGATGTTTGAGCCTAAGCTGTTCCACACGCCGCTGGATCAAGCGCAGATTGATTTCGAGAATGAAGGCGGAGAGACTTATATCTGCGGGAACCCGCCGTATTTGGGAAGCAAGTGGCAGTCCGCTGAACAAAAATCCGACCTTTCTTCAATCTTCGATGGTCGAGTGAAGGGCTGGAAATCTTTGGACTACGTCGCTGGCTGGTTTATGAAAGCTGCCGAGTTCGGAAAGAAAACCAGAACCGTTGCAGCATTTGTGTCTACGAACTCGATCTGTCAGGGAGAACAGGTGTCATTGTTGTGGCCAGCCATTTCAAAAACCGGCACATCCATTTGCTTTGCTCATACGTCTTTCAAGTGGTCCAATCTCGCAAACCACAATGCGGGTGTAACTGTTGTAATCGTAGGCATAAGTGACGACCTGTCTCGGCGAAAAGTCATCTTTACGCTCGATGACGGAAAAGAAACGTTGTCGCGGGAAGTTGGGAATATCAATGCTTACTTAGTCGCATCCTCCAACATAGTTGTGGAACCGCGAACTAAACCACTCTCCGATCTTGCGGTTATGCAATTTGGCAACCACCCTTACTATGGCGCAGCTTTGATATTTTCTATGGATGAAGCGCGCGAGATGATCGCATCGGACTCTCGTGTAAAGAAGTTCATCCGGCCACTACTCGGGTCACAAGAATTTATCAAAGGAAGTCCCCGGGCATGCCTTTGGATCAAGGATGACGACGCGGCCGAAGCAATGGTAGTTCAGGCCGTTCGGGAAAGGGTAGAAAAGGTTCGCCGTGCAAGGCTTGCAGCTACGAAAGACGTATCGGCACAGAAACTTGCCAGAACACCTTACCGTTTTCGCGACGCGTTTGAAGCAAGTGACCGGGTATTTGCTATACCTCGCGTCAGTTCTGAGAGCCGTGAGTATCTTCCGATTGGACTTCTAGATCCTGCCTGTGTGCTCCAAGATGCTTCGCTAGCACTGTATGACGCCCCACTCTGGAACATGGCGCTCATCGCGTCCCGCCTGCATTTGGTCTGGATCGCCACCGTGTGCGGCAAGCTGGAAACGCGATATCGCTACTCCAACACCCTCGGCTGGAACACCTTCCCCGTCCCCACCCTGACCGAAAAGAACAAGGCCGACCTGACCGCCTGCGCCGAAGCCATCCTCCTCGCCCGCGAGGCGCATTTCCCCGCCACCATCGCCGACCTCTACGACCCCGAAAAGATGCCCGAAAACCTCCGCGCCGCCCACGACCGCAACGACGAAACCCTCGAACGCATCTACATCGGCCGCCGCTTCAAGAACGACACCGAACGTCTGGAAAAGCTGTTTGAGATGTATACGAAGATGACGACAAAGGTCGGGAAGGTGCGCGCATGAGCCAGCGGCAGAATTCGACCATGTTCGGTATGAAGACGATCAAGGACTACCTTGCGTTCTGCGCGCAGGCTGTAGCGGAGTTCGAGCAGGATCAGGCGAACGTGCTGCGTGCGTTTGGTGCTATCCTCGCGCTCAACCACATCCCGGACTGGCTGCAATACAAGCTCTCCTCGGACCAAAGGCAAACCTTTGGCATCCCCTGCTTGAAAAGCGGGCACCCGGTGAAGGATCATTTCGAAGGCCAGAATAGTGATCTGAGGCTTGTTCGCCAGATAGCCAACGGCTTCAAGCATTTGACACCGAACCCACGTGATAAGGTTGTTAGCGGCTACGGAAGCGGGCCTTACGGCGTTGGGCCGTATGGGGCTTCTTACCTGCTTGTCGATCTGGGTCAGGAAGTTCAGTCGGTGGACCGGTGGGTCGTGGCACTGGACCTTTGTAGGCGAACGCTAGACTGGTGGAATGGCCAGCTTGCAGCTGTTTCACCCTCACAAGGAGAACATGGTCATGAGTAGAATTGGGACTGTCCCCTCTGTTTCCGTGACCTATGCCCGCAACGGCAACAGCACCAAGCCGAACGAACTCGGCATGCGCGTCATGCAAGAGCGTGCCTATGAGAAGCGGGGCGAGCAGTATCTGCTGATCAAGTCCCCGCCGGCATCTGGTAAAAGCCGGGCGTTGATGTTCATCGCGCTGGACAAGCTGCACAATCAGGGTTTGAGGCAAGCGATCATCGTGGTGCCGGAAAAATCCATCGGCTCCAGCTTCGCCGACGAGCCGCTGTCCAAATTTGGCTTCTGGGCCGACTGGAGAGTCGAGCCAAAGTGGAACCTTTGCAACTCACCCGGCACGGATGGCGGCAAGGTGAACTCTGTGGGGGCCTTTCTGGAGAGTGGGGACCGAGTGCTGGTCTGCACCCATGCGACCTTCCGCTTTGCGGTAGAACGGTTCGGGGTCGAGGCCTTTGACGACCGCCTGATCGCCATCGACGAATTCCACCATGTCAGCGCCAACCCCGACAACAAGCTGGGCGGGCACCTCGGATCATTCATGGCGCGTGACAAAGCCCACATCGTGGCCATGACCGGCAGCTATTTCCGGGGCGACGCCGAGGCAGTGCTGATGCCGACCGACGAGGCCAAGTTCGAGACGGTGACCTATACCTACTACGAGCAGCTGAACGGCTATGAGCACCTGAAGAACCTCGACATCGGTTATTTCTTCTACAACGGCCCCTATGTGGACGACATCCTGCGGGTGCTGGACCCGGCCCAAAAGACCATCCTGCACATCCCGAATGTGAACGCCCGAGAAAGCACCAAAGACAAGCACCGCGAGGTGGAACATATCCTCGACGCGCTGGGCGACTGGCAGGGCACCGATCCAGTGACCGGTTTCCAACTGGTCAAGGTGCCAGATGGCCGGGTGCTGCGCATCGCCGATCTGGTCGATGACGAAGGCCCGCGTCGCGAAAAGGTGTCAGCGGCGCTAAAAGA
Source organism: uncultured Rhodobacterales bacterium (assembly GCA_903917595.1). Classification (GTDB taxonomy): domain Bacteria; phylum Pseudomonadota; class Alphaproteobacteria; order Rhodobacterales; family Rhodobacteraceae; genus Tabrizicola; species Tabrizicola rara. The sequence goes on along the minus strand of CAIXBE010000563.1, from coordinate 160 downwards.
CCCTGCCCAGAAGATGAACCGCGACCATGTGGACATGATCATCGCGCTGGGCATGGCGAAGGAAGGGTTCGACTGGATCTGGTGCGAACATGCCCTCACCGTAGGCTATCGTGCGAGCCTGACCGAGGTGGTGCAGATCATCGGTCGCGCCACGCGTGAC
>CAIXBE010000562.1 GCA_903917595.1 uncultured Rhodobacterales bacterium | reverse complement strand
TGCGGGCGTGATCGGCCTTGGCTTCGGCAATCAGCGCAAGGGCCGCCGTCGGTGCAATGGTGGCGAAATGGGTCGTCAGAGGGACCCGGGTCTCGCCCAATCGCTGCCGTGACCAGGCAAGCGTCGCGCGGTGATCTGGCGCGATGGCACGACGCAAACCAGGCGCCAGGGACGAGATCGCAGCGTCTTGAATGCCAAGTCGTGCATGACCCGACGTGACCTGCCAACGCCGTTTGCCCTGATGAATGCGCGTCAACTGCAGGTCGATGATTCCTATCTGCCGGCCAGAATGGCCGGGCATCACAGCCGGTTTGCCCGCCAGCAATCCCTGGACCGGATCAATCCCCGGAAAAGCCGCGACATCCGGACCTGGAAAAGTCAGATGGCTGTGGCCCGCGATGACAGCGTCAATCTCGGGCAGAGTGGCCAGTGCCGCGGCCGCGTTCTCCATCCGATCCGTCGCATTCAGCGACCCTATGCCGCTATGTGCAAGGGCCACGATCACATCTGCCCCGTCTGCGCGAAGGCGTGGCAACCAGGCGCGGGCGGACGCGATGATGTCGCGCATGTGAATCCGGCCTTTCAGCCGGTCCTTCTCCCACATTTCAATCTGCGGCGGGGCGAAGCCAATGACTCCGATGCGCAGCAAGTGGTGACGCCCCTCAGCATCGACGACCCGACGGCGCAGGATGGTGTAGGGCGGCACCAGCGTCCGGTCGCGCGCGGGATCAGGGCCCAACTCGGTGGCGATGTTTGACGAAACGATGGGAAAGCGCGCATGCGAGATGGCTTTCCGCAGAAACTCAAGACCATAGTCGAACTCATGGTTCCCAAGCGTCGCTGCGTCATATTCCAGCGCGTTGAAGGCGGTGATGACCGGATGCGCCCTGCGCCTGCGCCGGGAACTGGCCACGAAATCCGCGAGCGGACTACCCTGCAGAAAATCGCCATTGTCGAACAGCAGGCTGTTTGGCACCTCGGTCCGGGCGAGGGCGATCTGCCGCGACACCTCGCCAAGGCCACGTTCTGCGGCGGGCCGGTTCGAGCAGTAGTCATAGGGCAAAAGGCAGGCGTGCAAGTCGCTTGTTGCGATCAGCCGCAGCAGGATTTTTGGCTGAGTGGCGGACTTGGGATAATGATTTTCTACGTCTTGATCAGTCGTTCCGCCAGACATCTGCGAAGCGGCGAGAGGCCATTTCTGGGAGAGTCCACGGACGGTCAATTGGCGAGCGATCCTTTCCAATACCGAGGCCCAAACCGCACAACGCGTGTTTGGTCGCACATGAAACAGACATCGATTCAAAGCCTTACAATTTGTAACTAGCCCTTGAGTTGTAGCATTGCAATGGAAAATCGCGGGCATTCAAGCACTGGTTGTGTTAATGAATTGCATTATTGGAAACGGAATATGTGTTATTCGGTGATTGCCGCAAATCGCTGGACATTGTCGCGGCCTGGATGGTGTTTCTGCGTCCAAACTGGCATTCGTAAGTCGTATGATTATCAGGCAAGCGGGGCTCAAATGCAGATAGCCGAGACTGTGACATTCGGGGGCTCGGGGCTGGATCGCCAGGCTCATTTGCGCAAGGACCCGGCGGCATTGGCGACTGCATTGCACGACGGGACCGTGCTTGCGCTCTGGCGCGGCAAGCCGCTCGTCGCGCAAGATCGTCTGGTCTGGCTGAAGCCCGGCCATCCGGCTCTGGCCCAGGCCGAGAGTCAGGTCTTTCTGGGGGAAGACGATGGCACCCCCCGTTTCGCCGCCGACATCTCGGCCTGGTCACCCGAGGCCGGCGCCGAAGGGGTCGAGGCGGGGTTCTTCGACCCATCGGTGCAGCGCCATCCGGCACTTGGCGAAACTGCCGGTTTTGTCGAACTGCGCAGCATCATGACGCACCTGCCCGCGCGTGAAGCCGAACTGGTGGCAACCGCCAAGGCAGTCTTGCACTGGCACCACAGTCACGGGTTTTGCGCCCGGTGCGGATCGCGGTCGGACATGGTGCAAGGCGGCTGGATGCGGACCTGTCCCGCCTGCGCCGCCCAGCACTTTCCACGCACCGACCCGGTGGTCATCATGCTGGTGACGCATGGCAACTCCGTCCTGCTTGGCCGCAGCCCGGGCTGGCCCGAAGGCATGTTCTCGCTGCTGGCTGGGTTCGTCGAGCCGGGTGAAACCGTCGAAGCCGCCGTCCGCCGCGAGGTCTTTGAGGAGGCAGGCGTCCTCTGTGGTCCGGTCAGCTATCTGGCCAGCCAGCCATGGCCCTTTCCCGCTTCGCTGATGATCGGAATGCGGGCTGATGCGCTGGGCACCGACCTGAACATCGACCCGGACGAGATTGAATCGGCCCGCTGGGTGACGCGCGAAGAGCTGGTTTCGGCCTTTGCTGGTCAGCACCCCGAAATCAAACCCTCACGTCCCGGAGCGATTGCGCATTTTATCTTGCGCAACTGGCTTGCCGACCGGCTCGATTGATTGGATGCTGGCGCAATACCATGTGCTTTTCCGCGAATATCCGGAGCAGGAATGAAACTGACGGCAAAAACCGACCTCGATGCCCCGGCGGGCTTTGTCTACGCATGCCTTGCAGACCATGCCGCTTGGGAACGCGACGCAGCACAACGCGGGATCGAGATCGAAAGGCCCGTCGACATGCCCTTGTCGGGACTTGGTGCCGGCTGGCTGGTCAAGGTGCCGTTCCGTGGCCAACCGGTTGCGATCCTGTTGCGCCTTGAGCAACAGGTTCCACCAGAGCGGTTGGGGTTCGCCATGCAGTCGAAGGCCATCGAGGGCGACTTCGTTCTTAATGTCATCGAGTTGTCCCCGCGCCGGACCCGACTGCAGCTTGTCATGGAAGTGAAAGCGCGGACCATCGCCGCGCGGCTTTTGTTGAACACACTTACATTGGCAAGAGGCCGGGTTCAGGCGCGGGTCGAAAAGCGGGTCCGCCAGATCGGAGCCATGATTCTGGACCGCCATCTGCGCGGCAAAGGCTAAGGCGGATAAGGATCAGCCCCGCTCGCGGTCCGCAGGATAGACGCCAAGGATCTGCATCTGGGTGGTGAAATAGCCCAGCTCCTCCAGCGCAAGCGCCACGTTCGGGTCTTCCGGGTGGCCTTCGATGTCGGCGTAAAACTCGGTCGCGGTAAAGGTGCCGCCGACCATGTAGCTTTCCAGCTTGGTCATGTTCACACCGTTGGTCGCGAAACCACCCATCGCCTTGTACAGCGCCGCCGGAATGTTGCGGACGCGAAAGGTAAAGGTGGTGATCATCTTGCCCGCACCCCGACGCCGCAGGTCGGGTTCGCGGGCCATCACCAGAAACCGGGTGGTGTTGTTGGCATGATCCTCGATGTGGCGGGCCAGAACCTCCAGCCCGTAGATCGACGCGGCAAGTTCACTGGCCAGCGCTCCTTGCGTCTTGTCGCCCCCCTCGGCCACCTCACGCGCGGCGCGGGCGTTGTCGCTGCTGACCTTGCCACGAATGCCATACGATTTCAGGAAACCCGCGCATTGCGGCAGGATCACCACATGGCCATGCGCCTGCACCACGTCCGAAACCGCGGCACCCGGAACGCCCAGAAGATTCACATGCACCCGCACGAAGGCTTCGTCGACGATATGCAGCCCGGATTTCGGCAGCAGCGAATGCACGTCCGCGACCCGGCCATAGGTCGAGTTTTCCACCGCCAGCATGCCCAGATCAACCTCGCCGCGCGCAACCTTTTCGACCACGTCTTCGAAAGTCGTGCTGGGAACCGCCTCCATTTCCGGGCGTGATTGCTGGCAGGCCTGGTGCGAATAGGCGCCAAGTTCCCCCTGAAAAGCGATGCGTCCGGTCATTCCTGGCCACTCCGTCACGAAAACCTGCCCTGCGGGGCGTTTGGTCGCGCGTCTACACCTTGAAACCAACCGGTGGAAGCGGATAGATACCGCCCGGAACGATACCCCAAATAGGTGACCCATGTTCGACACGATGACGATGACCAAGGCGGTGGGCGCGGTGTGCGGCGCGTTGTTGGTGTTCCTGCTGGCGGGATGGACCTCGGACACGCTTTACACCGTGGGTGCGGACGAGCATGGCGGCGAACATGGCGAAGGCCCGACTCAGGCCTACACCATCGACACCGGCGAAGAAGCAGCCCCCGCCGAAGGCGAAGGCGAGACGGTCGATGTGGCGGCGCTCTTGGCCGCAGGCGACGCTGCAGCCGGTGAGGCCGTGTTCAAGAAATGCGGGTCCTGCCACAAACTTGACGGGTCCAAGGGCACCGGCCCCTACCTGAACGGGGTTGTTGGCCGCGCCAAGGGAACGGCGACAGATTACGAATACTCCGAGGCGATGCTTGCCGTCGCATCGGAAAGCTGGACGCCAGAGAACCTGTTTGGCTTCCTGGAAAGCCCCAAGCAGTATCTGCCCGGCACTAAGATGGCCTTTAACGGCCTGCCGAAAGCGGAAGACCGCGCGAACCTGATTGCCTATCTGGCAACCGTCAACTGATCACCTGATCACTCGGACCGATACGGCATCCAGACAAGGCCGCCCCCAGGGCGGCCTTTTTTTGTCCTTCACGCATTTGCGCAGTTCAATCGCGGCTTGTTGGCTCGACAAACCCTGATTTAGCATAAATGAATGTTACAGGCGGAACTAAAGGAGGCTGACCGATGCGAATGGAAAAGCGGGTGATGGTTGGGGCAAACGTTGGGGCAAAAGCAATGCAACGCACCGATGTTGGCCGGTTCGCCGCTGCGGGCGCCCTGATCTTGGGCTTTGCCGCACTGGCGTTTCCTGCACGGTCCGAGACGGTAATCACTTCTCACGGGATTTCCACCTTTGGCGATCTGCAGCTTCCGGCCGATTTCGCACATCTGTCCTATGTGAACCCGGACGCGCTCAAAGGGGGCGAGCTTTCCGAATGGGCACAGGGTACCTTTGATTCGCTGAACCCGTTTTCGGTCAAAGGCGTGGCCGCCGTCGGCTCCTCCAGCATGCTGGAATCGGTACTGACAGGCACTCTTGATGAGATCGGGGCCAGCTATTGCCTTTTGTGTTCGACAATGGAGTTTCCTGAGGACCGGTCCTGGGTGATCTTCAACTTGCGGCCCGAGGTGACCTTTTCTGACGGCACCCCCCTGACCGCCGAGGACGTGCTTTTTTCGTTCGAGACCTTCCGCACCAAGGGCCTGACCGACTTCCGTACCATATTTAATCAGCAGGTAGCCGCAGCCGAGGTTCTGGACCCGCACCGGATCAAGTTCACCTTCGTCGCAGGGGAACCGACTCGCGATTTGCCGGAAACAGTCGGTGGGCTGCCGGTTTTTTCCAAGGCGCATTACCTGGCCAACTCCTTGAACATGGAGGAATCCTCGACCACCGCCTATCTGGGGTCCGGGCCATATGTGTTTGACAAGATGGATATCGGCCGGTCGATCAGCTATGTGCGCAACCCGGATTATTGGGGCGAAGGCCTCCCGATCAACATCGGGCAGAACAATTTCGACATCTTGCGCTATGAATACTTTGCCGATGGCAACGCGGCGTTTGAAGGCTTCAAGGCCGGTGTCTATCATTTCCGGGTGGAAAGTTCGTCCAAGACCTGGGCCGAGCAATACAACTTTCCGGCCCTTGAAGCCGGGCACGTCAAGAAGGACCAACTGCCCAGCGGTGCCAAAGCCAGTGGGCAGGGGTTCATGTTCAACCTTCGGCGCGAGAACTGGCAGGACCCAAAAGTCCGGCAGGCGATCGGGCTGATGTTCAACTTTGAATGGTCGAACGAGACGCTGTTCTACGGGCTTTACACGCGGATCAACTCGGTCTGGGAAAACAGCTGGCTTGCCGCCGAAGGCCCGCCCTCGCCCGAAGAGGTGGCGATCCTGCAGCCCTTGGTCGATCAGGGCTTGTTACCTGCCGCAATGCTGACCGACTCACCGGTGATGGCCCCGGTGTCGGGTGAGCGTCAGTTGGACCGCAAGAACCTGAAAGCCGCCAGCGCCCTGCTGGACGAGGCGGGCTGGCCGGTTGGCGATGACGGCAAACGGCGCAACGCCAAGGGTGATCTCCTGACCTTGTCGGTCCTGAACGACAACCCGCAGTTTGACCGGGTGATCACGCCCTTTGTCGAAAACCTGATCGCGCTTGGCGTCGATGCCAAACTGGAAAATGTCGATACGGCGCAATACGAACTGCGGACCCGCGACCCGGAGTACGACTTTGACCTGATCGTCTATCCGGCGCGGTCCGGCTATTTCTCGGGCTCGGAGCTTAAGCAGTATTACGGCTCTGAAACTGCCGATGTGTCGGCTTTCAACGTTTCTGGTCTGAAAAGCCCCGCTGTCGATCAGTTGATCGAGGTTGTCATGGCCACCACGACCAAGGACGATCTGACCATCGCCACAAAGGCGCTTGATCGCGTGCTGCGCGCCGAAGGCTTCTGGATTCCGCAATGGTACAAGGCCGAAAGCTGGGTCGCCTATTTCGACATCTACGGCCACCCCGACACCATTCCGCCCTACGGTCTTGGTCATGCGGGTCTGTGGTGGTACGACGCCGAAAAGGCCGAGGTGCTGAAGGCAGCGGGCGTCCTGAACTAAGATTGGCAGGCAAGAACCTTGGGCGCCTATATCCTTCGACGCTTGCTGTTGGTGATCCCCACGCTGTTCGGCGTGATGGTCATCAACTTCGCGCTGACCCAGTTCGTGCCCGGTGGCCCTATCGAACAGGTCCTCGCCCGGCTTGAGGGTGAGGGGGATTCAATCCAGAATCTTGGCGGCAACGAAGATGCTGGTTTTGAAGAAGAAAACGGCGGTTATGTCGGCGGCCGCGGCCTTCCACCCGAGTTTCTGGCCAAGCTTGAGGTGCAGTTCGGCTTTGCCCGCATCGTCTGCGACGAAGGCTTCACCGGTGAGCAGTCGATCAAGTCGCCAGAGTGCCAGAAGGAAATGATCCCGGCGCTGGAGCGGTTTTTCCTGATGATGGGAAAATATGCCCGGTTCGATTTTGGCGAAAGCTATTTCCGATCGATCTCGGTCTTTGACCTGATCTTGGAAAAGATGCCGGTCTCGATCACGCTGGGTCTGTGGTCGACGCTGATCGCCTATCTGATCTCGATCCCCTTGGGCATCCGCAAGGCGGTGCGCGACGGGTCGGCCTTTGACACCTGGACCAGCAGCATCATCATCACCGCCTACGCGATCCCCGGTTTCCTGTTCGCGATCCTCTTGATGGTGGTCTTTGCCGGGGGCAGCTTTTTCCAGTGGTTCCCCCTGCGCGGCCTGACCAGTGACGGCTGGGAGGATTTCGGCTTTTTCCACAAGATCACCGACTACCTCTGGCACATCACCCTGCCGGTGATTGCGCAGCTGATCTCGTCCTTTGCGGTGCTGACGCTGTTGACCAAGAACAGCTTTCTGGACGAAATCCGCAAGCAATACGTCCTGACCGCCCGCGCCAAAGGCCTGTCCGAGGCGCGCGTGCTCTATGGCCACGTCTTCCGCAACGCGATGCTGATCGTGATCGCGGGCTTTCCCAGTCTGTTCCTTGGCGTCTTCTTCGGGTCCAGCCTGATCATCGAGGTGATCTTCTCGCTGGACGGTCTGGGCCAGCTTGGCTTTCGTTCGGCGGTCGAGCGGGACTATCCGGTGATCTTCGGCACGCTCTTTGCCTTTGGCCTGATCGGACTGGTGGTCGGCATCCTGTCGGACCTGATGTATGTGCTGGTCGACCCCCGCATCGACTTTGAAAGGCGCGAATGATGGCGCTTTCTCCGCTGAACCAGCGCCGCTGGCGGAATTTCAAGGCCAACCGCCGGGCCTTGTGGTCGCTGTGGATCTTCCTGGCGGTCTATGGCGTGACACTTTGCGCCGAAGTCATCGCTAACGACCGCCCCATTCTGGTCAAGTATGACGGCGGCTACTACATGCCGGTCCTGAGCTTTCATTCGGAAAAGACCTTTGGCGGCGACCTGCGGACCGAGGCGAACTATACCACGCCCGAGGTCCAGTGCCTGATCGTCGCG
>CAIXBE010000561.1 GCA_903917595.1 uncultured Rhodobacterales bacterium | reverse complement strand
GCCGCCTTGGCCAGCGTCGCCAGCGCGCGGACGCGGGGGACCAATTCCTCCATCACCCGGGCGCGTTTGGCGATCTCATAGCGCGGGAACAGCGCCGACAGCTTGACCGAGATGCCGGGATTGGCGCGGATGTCGCTGCCCTTGGCGGCAGATGCAATGCTGGTGATCGCGCGGGAATAGGCCAGATGATAGCGTCGCGCGTCGGCCTCGGTGCGGGCCGCCTCGCCCAACATGTCGTAGCTGTAGGTATAGCCCTTGCCCTCCAGATCACGGGCGCGGGTCATCGCTTTGGTGATCGTCTCACCCAGCACGAAGTTGCGGCCCATTTCCTTCATCGCGCGGGAGACGGCGGTGCGGATCACCGGTTCGCCCAGACGTTTGACCGCGGCGCGCAGATGGCGGGTGATGCCGCCTTCGGTGTCGTCCAGCACCTTGCCGGTCAGCATCAAGGCCCAGGTCGAGGCGTTGACCAGGCTGGACGCCGATTTCCCCAGATGCTTGCCCCAGTTCGAGGGTGCTATCTTGTCTTCGATCAGTGCGTCCATAGTTTCGGCGTCGGGCACCCGCAGCAGCGCCTCGGCCAGACACATCAAGGCGATGCCTTCGTCGGTGGAGAGGCCATATTCGGCCAGAAACACCTCCATCAACCCGGGTCTGGCGCTGGCGCGGATACGGGTGACCAGGTCGGCCCCGTCGGCGGTGATGGCGGCGCGGGCGGGGGCGTCAAGGGCGGCTTCGGCCACCAGACGGCGAACCAGGCCGGTCTCATCGGCAAGTGCGGCGGTCTCGATCAGGGACCAGGCAGAGGCGGCGGTGGCAGGGTGCATCGGGTGACCTTTCGTTTCGGGCGGATCACTTTCAATCTGAGACAGATTGAAAGTGATCCAAGACAGACAAGCCGGTGGCTATGTTGTGTATCGCCCGTGATCAGGAAACCCTGATCACGGGCGATACACTTTAGCCCAGAATACCCGCAAAATCGCAGGCTGTTTTCCCCATTATTCCGTGATACTCAGGCGAACCGCCGCATTTTTGGGGAAATCACCATGCTAGTTGACCGCGCCGAACTTGACCGCTTTGATCTGGCCATCCTGCGCATCCTGCAGGTGGACGGTCGGATTGCGGCGGTGGAACTGGCGCGCCGGATCGGGTTGTCCAAATCCCCCACTCAGGCGCGGATGAAACGGCTGGAGGAGGCGGGGCTGATCACCGGCTATCGCGCGATCCTGGACCCGATCCGCATGGGCCTGTCGCATGTGGCCTTTGTCGAGGTCAAGCTGTCGGACACCCGTGAGGCAGCATTGACCGCGTTCAACAAGGCGGTGCTGACCGCGCCGGAAATCGAACAATGCCACATGATGGCATCGTCCTTCGACTATCTTCTGAAGGTGCGCACCGCCGACATTCAGGCCTATCGGCGTATCTTGGGCGAGGTGATCTCGGCCTTGCCGCATGTCGCCAGCACCTCGACATATGTGGCGATGGAGGCGGTCAAGGAAGTGTTCTGAAGGTCTGGTGCCCGCGGCCAGCATTGAATGCTGATACATATAGGGGTCAGGTAGTCTGATCTGATACCGCTGACCCCCGATAACGCCTGAATTTATTGATAGAAGAGTCGTCATCTTCGATCATCCACTATCTTTTCGGATCAGCACATCCTACATTTAGTGGGGGATACAAAGGGGGATTGAATGAGCCGCCTGCAGAACAGACTAAGCGCTGTCAAGGTTCGGACCTGCGAACCCGGCAAGTATGCGGACGGTGGTGGTCTCTGGCTCCATAAGCGGGAAGACGGCGGCGGGCAGTGGGTCCTGCGGGTTACGATCCATGGGCGACGGCGCGAGATGGGCTTGGGCGCGATGACCGAAGTGTCGCTGAAGGAAGCACGCGAGGCAGCCGACAAATGGCGGGCCACGGTGCGGGAGGACAAGGACCCGATCAAGGAACGGGATCGCTTGCGCAGGGAAGCGGCGCGCAACATGCATCTGCTCAAGGACATTGCACTCGATGCCTTTGAAAGCCGCAAGGCGGAGTTAAAGGGTGATGGCGTCAACGGACGCTGGTTCAGTCCGCTTGAGCTTCATGTGTTGCCCAAACTCGGCAAGGTGCCAGTGGCCGAGATCGACCAGAATGACATCCGCGACGTTCTCGCACCGATCTGGCATACTAAGGCCGAGACCGCCCGCAAGGCGATGAACCGTCTCGGGATCTGCCTCAAGCATGGCGCTGCACTCGGCCTCGACGTCGATCTGCAAGCCACCGCGAAGGCGGCGGCCCTGCTGGGAAGACAACGGCACAAGGCAGAGAATATCCCAGCACTCCATTGGCGTGAGGTGCCAGAGTTCTACGCGAGCCTTTCAGACGGCACACCAGCGCACCTCGGCCTGCGCCTTGTGATTCTGACCGCCGTGCGCTCCGGGCCACTGCGTTTCATGCGGCTTGACCAGATCGAGGGTGATGTTTGGACCATTCCAGGCGAAGGGATCAAAGGTCGACGGGATGCCACTCCAGATTTTCGTGTGCCACTGTCTTCCGAGGCACTGGCGGTTCTCGATCAGGTCAAGCGACTTGCCCGCAATGGCGTCATGTTTCCAAGCGTCCGCAAGGGCGTGATGTCTGATGCGACCATGTCGAGACTGATGGAACGACGGGGCATGAAGGGACGCCCGCATGGCTTCCGATCGAGCCTTCGGGACTGGATCGCGGAGACCACTGACACGCCCCACGACATCGCTGAAACGTGCCTGGGTCATACGGTCGGCGGTTCCGTCGAGCGGGCATACCGGCGGACAGACTTTCTAGAGCAGCGGCGCGTCGTGATGGAGCGATGGGCAATGCATGTCACCGGTCAGAACGGCGCAGTTGTGAAAATGGTTACGGCTTCTGGCTGAAGCGGTTTCGGCGCTCATGACTTCGAGAGCGGGTTTGAAGCCTTTGACAAGACAACAATGACGATTACGACCGCATAGATAGATCATCTTTATAACCAGTAAGTTAGAAGAAAAGCGGGTAGCGTTCTCTGCTGGCATGACATGCGTCAGCCGGGCAGGTGGGCTTCTTAGTGTGATCGGTTCGCAATTAGGTTCACCTCATGTCAACTCGATGTGAGGCGAACCAATGAGAATCACGGATCCACTTCTGACAGTGCGTGAGAGCGCCCGAATTCTTCAAATCAGCGTGCCGACATTCTGGCGCCGAGTTGCCGACGGAACCGTCCCCAAGCCGGTGAAACTCGGCGGCCTGTCAAAGTGGCCAGAATCGGAAATCTTGGCTGTCATCGAACAGGCCAAGGCACGGAGGGGCAAATGACCCGGTCGCGCCAGTCTGCTCCTCCAGGAAAGCTGGATCGTGTCCCTGGGCGTGGTGTAGGTTGTGGCTGAGGTGGTCACCGGCGTTTTCCGGCTAGGGTCTGGTTGCTAACGCCAACCTTGACCGGAGATTGCACCAATGACCAACGAGATGATGAACCTGCGGGCGCTTGTTG
>CAIXBE010000560.1 GCA_903917595.1 uncultured Rhodobacterales bacterium | reverse complement strand
GGAAATCAACGTCTATTCGCATCGCCAACCCGAGCTGATCCAGCCCTTGGTCGATGCCTTCACCGCTGAAACCGGGATCGCCGTCAATGTGGCTTTTGTCGACAAGGGCATGGCCGAGCGTCTGCAGGCCGAAGGCGACCGTTCGCCCGCCGATCTGGTCCTGACCGTCGACATCGCGCGGCTGTTGCAGATCGTCGAGGCCAACGTGCTGCAACCCGTCCAGTCCGATGTGCTGGAGGCGAATATCCCCGCTGAACTGCGCGATCCCGGTGATCTGTGGTTCGGCCTGACCGCGCGCGCGCGCATCGTCTATGCCTCCAAGGACCGCGTGGTCCCGGGTGAGGTGACCACTTACGAGGACCTCGCCGACCCGAAGTGGCAGGGCCGCATCTGCACCCGTTCGGGCCTGCATGATTACAACATCGCCCTTCTTGGCGCGATGATCGCCCACCATGGCGAAGAAGTGGCCACCACCTGGGCCGAAGGTCTGCACACCAACCTTGCTCGCAAACCCGACGGCGGCGACCGCGATCAGGTCAAGGCCATCGCCGCAGGCGAATGCGATATTGCGTTAGGGAATACCTACTACATGGGTCAGATGCTGGCCGACCCGGAACAGCAGGCCTGGGCCGAAGCCGTCACCATCGTCTTCCCGACCTTTGAAGATGGCGGCACGCACCTGAACATCTCGGGCATCGCCATGACCAAAGCCGCCCCGAACAAGGAAAACGCGCTGAAATTCATGGAATGGCTTTCGGGTGACACCGCGCAAGCGATCTATGCTGAAACGAATTACGAATTCCCGGTCAAGGCAGGCGTCGCCCGGTCGGAACTGGTCACAAGCTGGGGTGAGTTCACCCCCGACACCACCCCCCTGACCGACATCGCCGCCGCGCGCGCCGCCGCGCTGAAGATCATGGAAACGGTGAACTTCGACGGGTAAAGTCGCAGAGGCGGGCTGGGCGGCATCACCCTCTGGGTTAAACGCCGCCCAACACCAAGCAACCGGTCCGGACGACTTCGCGCGTCCGGTCCTGGCGTTTCTTCGCGGCTCTTGTTGCCTCTGCCTTCAAGCGAACCGCCGCTGACCTAGTCAGGGGCGTTCATCCGCGCCATGGCGTCAAGCACAAGCGTCAGACCGACAAGCGAAACCGAGTTGGTCAGGGTGTCGCCCTCAAGGGTCACCACTGTAACGGCCATCCCGGTGCCTTCGCGCAAGCTGGCGATGATATCCTCGCCGATCTGTTGCATGGCAGTCACGCCGTCCGACGTGCTTGACGTCAGCGGCACCCTGATCAGATCGCCATCGTCGATCTGCACACCGATATTGGCGTTGAGAGCAATTCCATGCGGCAATTCCAGCCGCAAGACCGCGTTGGCATTGCCAAGGGTTCCAGCCGGGATCACCTCGACCCCCAGCACCTGCGCGCCGCTTTTCGGGCTAAGAACCGAGGTCGAGGCGACGCATCCCAGCCTGGCCTCTCCTGCAACCGGCTTACACGTCAATTCCCACACCCCGGCGACGGTCTCAGCCCGCGACATACCGAAAAAACTGACCCCAATCACCGCCGCCAGCAGCGCCTTTGGTCGCCAGCCGCGGGAAATGCCCGCCGTCGTGACCCACACTACCACGAATACTGCACACCCAACCGTCCACCAACAGTGCGAGACCCCGAAGCATAGCCAAGCCCGGAGTTCAGGACAAAGCCGTCATCAAGCCTGAACCCGCCCGCCAGACCAAGGGCGCTGGCACCGTTGAAGTGACCCACGTTGAATGCAATGGTCCCGTTCTGATCGGGCATCAGCGGCGCAATGCCACCCAGCGCAATCGCCATCGCCACCCCATCGCGGTTGGCCGAGATGTCGTCGGCAAATCCCCCGATCTGCGTGTTGATTGCGGCAATATCGCTGGTGTTCTGCGCGATGTCGGTCGTGTTCTGCGCAATGGCGGTCGTGTTCGCCGCGATGTCGGTCGTGTTCTGCGCAATGGCCGTGGTGTTCAGCGCTGTCTGCGGATCAAGCGCAGTCGGCATGATGTTAGTGCAGGTCGTATCCGCCACTGCACAGACCCGAAACACCGTTTGCCCCGCCGTTGCATCCACGATCGCGAAATACGAACTGCCACCGCTGGCACTGTCGTTTGCCACAAGCTGCCAGTCATTCGCCGGGAAACTGCCCACGCTGGTGTCGTCGAAGAATATCCTGGTGTTGTTTTCCTTGATCCGGATCGTGTCGAACCCAAAGCTCTCGTTGTCCACGCAATCAAAGCCGACGCAAATGCTGCTCTGCACGATCAGATCATCGGCGATCACCTGATCGGCCCAGACCGGCCCCGCCAGCCCGACACCAGCCAGCAAAACCCCCGTCGCCCGCAATGCCCCAAGCGTCCACTTCCTGTCCGGCATTCAGATTCTCCCCAACCCTACCAACAATATTCCAACGCGCGAATACTTCGGCATGTCGGTCAGATAGTCCAGCCCCCGATCCTCCCACTGGACAAATCTCCCCCGCCCGCGTCACCCTTGGCAAAAGGAGTCTCCCCATGCCCCGCAAGATCATCATCGACACCGACCCCGGCCAGGACGACGCCGT
>CAIXBE010000559.1 GCA_903917595.1 uncultured Rhodobacterales bacterium | reverse complement strand
TCGCCGGATCGAGGTGGTCGCGGAACCCGCACCTGCGCCGCAACCGGGCCGGATGCGGGGCCGGGTCGACCATGTGGTGATCCTGGACGGCACCCTTTCGTCGCTGGAACCCGGGCAAGAGGGCAACGCGGCCCGGCTGTTTCTCTTGTTGAACGCGACCGGCCCCCGCGCGAACCGTCGGCTGTATTACGAACCCGGCATGCAATGGGAAGGTTGGCGGCACGGGCTGGCCCTGGTCGAGGGACGCGGGGTCGCGGCCCAGATCCGGCGCGCCTATGGCTGGCTGGCCAGCGGTTACCGCGAGGGCGACCGGATCTTCCTGTTCGGCTATTCGCGCGGGGCCTTTGCGGTTCGCTCTTTGGCCGGGGTCATTGACCGGGTCGGCCTCCTCAGGCGCGAACATGCCACCGAACGCGCCGTCACTCTGGCCTGGCGTCACTATGAACGCGACCCCGGCTCCAGCGCCGCGCAGGGCTTTGGCCGCCGCTATTGCCACCCGGAAACGCCAATCGAGATGGTCGGGGTATGGGACACGGTCAAGGCGCTGGGCCTGCCACTTCTGTGGATGTTCGCGGGCGACCGGCACGGGTTTCACAACCACCAGCTTGGGTCTTCGATCCGCCACGGCTATCAGGCGCTGGCGTTGAATGAGAACCGGCTGGCCTTTGCGCCGGTCCTGTGGGACTGCCCGCCGGGCTGGGAGGGCAACGTCGAGCAGGTCTGGTTTCGCGGCGCGCATGGCGACATCGGCGGTCAGATCGGCGACCTTGCCGCCGCCCGCCCGCTTGCGAATATCCCGATGGTCTGGATGCTGGATCGGGCCGAGGCGCTGGGCCTGATCCTGCCCGAAGGCTGGGCCGCCCACTACCCCTGCGACGCCACCGCGCCGATGGTCGGCACCTGGCGATCCTGGGGCAAGGCTTTCCTGCTTCGCCGACCGCGCAAGGTCGGGCTGGACCGGTCAGAAAAGCTGCACCCGACCGCAGTCAGGTTTGCAGCCGGGCGTTGGGTGGGACAGGCGGGCAGAGACGAGGCGCAGCGCCCGTCATCCAGTGAAGCCGACGTCTGACCAGAAATCGGACCGGACTTCGGAAGAATTCCGCTTACCGGTGGCGCAGGTCCAGATAGTCGCGCTTCGGCGGACCGACATACAACTGACGCGGGCGGCCGATTTTCTGTGTCGGGTCGGCGATCATCTCGCGCCATTGGCTGATCCAGCCCACGGTCCGGCTGATCGCGAAGATCGGCGTGAACATCGCGGTCGGGAAACCCATCGCCTCAAGGATGATGCCGGAATAGAAATCGACGTTGGGATACAGCTTTTTCGAGATGAAATACTCATCTTCCAGCGCGATCCGCTCCAGCTCTTGTGCGACCTGCAGCAGCGGGTTGTTGTGGACGCCCAGAAGGTCCAGCACCTCGTCGGCGCTTTCCTTCATAACCTTGGCGCGGGGGTCGAAATTCTTGTAAACCCGGTGGCCAAAGCCCATCAGCTTGACGCCAGAGGTCTTGTCCTTGGCCTTGGCGATGAATTCGGGAATGCGGTCGACTGTGCCGATTTCGCGCAACTGTTCCAGCGCGGCCTGGTTTGCCCCGCCATGCGCCGGGCCCCAAAGGCAGGCAATCCCCGCCGCGATGCAGGCAAAGGGGTTGGCCCCCGACGATCCCGCCAGCCGCACGGTCGAGGTCGAGGCGTTCTGCTCATGATCGGCATGCAGCATCATGATCCGGTCCATTGCCTTTTCCAGCACCGGGTTGACGGTGTAATCTTGGGTCGGGACGGCAAAGCACATGTGCAGGAAGTTGCCAGCATAGCTGAGCGCGTTCTTCGGATAGACGAAGGGCTGGCCGACCGAATACTTGTAAGCCATTGCGGCAATGGTCGGGAGCTTGGCAATCATCCGGATCGCGGCAACCTCGCGCTGCCAGGGATCGGTTATGTCGGTCGAATCGTGGTAAAAGGCCGCCATCGCGCCGACGACGCCCACCATCGTCGCCATCGGATGCGCGTCACGCCGGAAGCCCCGGAAGAAATAGTGCATCTGTTCATGCACCATCGTGTGGTTGGTCACCCGATGGGTGAAGTCTTCCAACTGCGCCGCATTCGGCAGCTCGCCGTACAGCAGCAGGTAGCAGACCTCGAGATGCGTGGACTTTTCGGCAAGCTGTTCAATCGGATAGCCGCGATATAGAAGCTCTCCCTTGTCCCCGTCGATGAAGGTGATCGCGCTTTCGCAGGCGGCGGTCGAGGTAAAGCCAGGATCAAAGGTGAAAACGTCCGCCTCGCCGTAAAGCTTGCGGATATCCAGCACATTCGGGCCGAGTGTCGGCTTGTGCACAGGCAGATCATAGGTCTTCCCGTCGAGGCTCAGCTTGGCAACGTTGTCCGACATCTTGTCTTCCCCGGTGTTGCGGGCCCCCTGGCAGGGCTGGCCCTTGGCTTTCCTGCACCCCCTGCGGGGCCTTCAAGACCGGGACGCGCGTCAGTCTGCCGCGTCCGTCAGCCTTGCAATCGATTCGTCCTGACCGATGACTAGCATCATGTCGTAAACTGAAGGTGTCACAGTCCGGCCAGCCAAAGCCGCCCGCAATGGTGCCGCAAGCTTGCCGAACCCGAGGCCGCTTTCTGCGGCGACCCGGGTAAGGATCGGCTCTAGCGCGTCTTTTGTCCAGATAGCATTGTGCAACTGCGGCGTCAACGATTTCAGTATACCACGGGATACCGTATCAAGTGCCGCCGCCGCCTGCTCGTCAGGAACGATTGGGCGAGAGATCAAAAGAAATGACGCCTTATCAACAAGATCTGGGAATATCTTCGCAGATTTCTTCAAGAACGTAAGGGCGGTTTTCATCAACAAGGCCTGATCATCGGTAAGGCAAGGTTTGCCGACAGACACCAGAAACTCACCAAGTTCATGCAGCAGTGCGGCATCATCGGCCATGGCCATGTGGTGACCGCAGGTGTTCTCCAGCTTCTTGAAGTCCAGCCGGGCTGGGGCGCGGCCGATGCCCTCCAGATCGAACATCTGCAGCGCTTGTTCGGTGGTGAATATCTCGGCGTCGCCCTTGGCCCAGCCCAGCCGGGTCAGATAGTTGCGCATCCCCGCTGCGGGGTAGCCCATGGCCTGATATTCCTCGACCCCGGTGGCCCCGTGGCGCTTTGACAGCTTCTTGCCATCCGGCCCGTGGATCAGCGGGATATGCGCCCAGGTGGGGATCTCCCAGCCCATCGCGTCATAGACCATCTGCTGACGCGCGGCATTGTTCAGGTGGTCATCGCCCCGGATTACATGGGTCACACCCATGTCATGGTCATCGACCACCACCGCCAGCATGTAGGTCGGCACCCCATCGCTGCGCAGGACGATCATGTCATCCAGCGTCGCATTCTGGATCACCACGCGCCCCTGCACAGAATCGTCGATCACCGTCTCGCCGGTGCGCGGGGCCTTCATGCGGATGGCATAGGGCGCATCGGGGAAACTGGCCGGATCTGCGTCGCGCCAGGGGGACAGGAAGACGGCATAGCTTGCGCCTTCAGCCTCGCGTGCGGCGCGGAAGGTGGCGATTTCCTCTTGCGTGGAAAAGCACTTGTAGGCCGTTCCTCGCGCAAGCATCTGGTGCGCCACCTCGGCATGGCGGTCCTTGCGGGCGAACTGGCTGACCACCTCGCCGTCCCAGTCCAGCCCCAGCCATGTCAGGCCACGCAGGATCGCGGCGGTGGCTTCAGGGGTCGAGCGTTCGCGGTCGGTATCCTCGATCCGCAGCAGGAATTTCCCGCCACGTCCTCGCGCGTAAAGCCAGTTGAAGAGCGCGGTCCGTCCGCCGCCGATGTGCAGATAGCCGGTCGGTGACGGGGCAAAACGGGTGACGACGGGGCGGTCGGATTTCGGGGACATCGGGAAAATTAACCTTTCGGAAACCATCGGGCGGCTAGTCTGCAAGGGTCTTAGGCAATCGCGGGGGGACAGACAAGGTGGCCGCATTCCCGGGCGGGCTTCGGGTGGTTCTTGCCCCGCTGGAATGGCTCCAGTCCGGGCGCGGCGTGCTTTTGCCTTGGGCGGCGGTCCTGATCGGGGTCGGCGTGGGCCTGTGGTTCGCGCAATCTGTTGAACCCTCGGCAGGCAGCTATTCCCTTGCCGCCGCGATGCTGGTGCTGGGGCTGGTCACCGGCTGGCGCGGGCCTGACCTGTCGCGCGCGCTTGCCTTTGGGATTGCGGCGCTTGCCGCTGGCTGGCTTGCCGCGGGTATCCGCGCGCATTCGGTGGCAGCGCCGGTGCTAAGCTTTCGCTATTACGGCCCGGTCGAAGGCCGGATCGTCGCCATTGACCGCTCACAATCTGACAAGCTGCGACTGACGCTGGACCGCGTGGTCTTGCGCGAGGTCCCGCCCGACCGCACCCCCCTCCGGGTGCGGGTGTCGCTACAGGGCGATCAGGACTGGCTGCAACCGGCACCGGGGCAGGTGGTGATCCTGACCGCCTCGCTTGCTGCACCGGAAGGCCCGGTCGAACCCGGCGGCTTTGACTTTCGCCGTATGGCGTTCTTTGACCAGTTGGGCGCGGTCGGCTATACCGGGACCCCGGTCCTGCTGCTGGAGGAGCCGACCGGCGCCCTGCCGATCGACCGTCTGCGCGACTATCTGACCAACGGCATGCTGTCGCATATGGAGGGGCAGGCCGGAGCCTTCGCGGCCGGGGCAATGACCGGCGACCGGTCGGCGATTACTGAAGAAACCGCGCAGGCCCTTCGCGATTCATCGCTGGCGCATCTCTTGGCAATTTCCGGGATGAACATGGCTTTCCTGACCGCCTTTGTCTTTGGGCTGCTGCGGTATGGACTGGCGCTGGTGCCTTACGTCGCCCTGCGCGTGAACTCCAAAAAGGTTGCGGCGACGGTCAGTCTGGGAGTGGCGCTGTTTTACCTGCTGCTGTCGGGGTCGAATGTGGCGACCGAACGCGCCTTCATCATGATCGCGGTGTTTCTGGGGGCGGTGCTGTTGGACCGCCGCGCGCTGACGCTGCGGTCGGTGGCCCTGGCTGCGGCAATCTTGCTTCTGGCGCGGCCGGAAAGCCTGCTGAACCCCGGGTTCCAGATGTCCTTTGCCGCGACCATCGCGCTGATCGTGGGCTTTGGTGCGGTTGACCGCAGCATCTATCGTGAGCGGATTCCGCGTTGGGTCATGCCGCTTTTCACGCTGGTCCTCAGTTCTGCCATCGGCGGTTTCGCGACGGCACCCTATGCGGCGGCGCATTTCAACCGATTTGCAGACTACGGGTTGATTGCAAACCTTCTGACCGTGCCCGTGATGGGGGCGGTGATCATGCCCGCAGGGGCGATTGCGGCGCTGTTGGCTCCGTTTGGTCTGGCAGCCCTGCCGCTGTGGGTGATGGAGCAGGGCGCGCGCTGGATCCTGTTTGTCGCCCACTGGGCAGCGGGGCTGGAGGGGGCGGTGACCGCCATTCCAGCACCAGGGCCTTTGGTGCTGCCTATCTTTACGCTGGGAGCGCTGTGGCTGATCTTGTGGCACGGTCGGGTGCGGTTTCTGGGCCTGCTGCCGGTTCTGGTGGCGTTGGGACTGTGGATCAGTGCGGAGCGCCCGGGCCTGCTGGTGTCGGGGGATGGCAAGCTAGTCGGGCTGATCGGACCAGAGGGGCGGGCGCTGTCGGCGGCCTCTGGCGGCGGGTTCGCGGCGGAAAACTGGCTGCAGAACGACGGCGATCTTGCCGACCAGACACTAGCGGCCGCGCGCGACGGGTTCACCGGCCCAAAGGGAGAGCGGTGGTTCACCCTTGCCGGGCTGCAGGCGGTGGCGTTAAGCGGCAAGTCGGCGGGTGAAAAGCTGGGGGCAGCTTGCGCCAGCGGTGCCTTGGTCATTCTTGCCGACAAGGTCGAGGACGCGCCAGAAGGTTGCAAGCTGATCGACCAGACGATGCTGGCCGCAACCGGGCCGATTGCGATCTGGATCGACAAGGCGGGCATAACACTGGAACCGACGGCCAGCGACGCGCGGCTATGGTCGCGACCGGCGCGGGCGGTCGTGCTGCCCGTGCTGGACCCGATTCAGTAGCTGCGGATCAGGCCAACAAGGCGGCCCTGCACCTTGACCAGATGGTCCGGGAACACCCGGGTTTCATAGGCCGGGTTGGCGGCCTCCAGCGCGATCATGCCGCCCTTGCGGCGGAACCGCTTGAGCGTCGCCTCGTGATCTTCGACCAGTGCCACGACGATGTCGCCGTTTTCCGCCGTCGCCTGTTCGCGGATCACCACGATGTCGCCGTCGTTGATCCCGGCCTCGATCATGGAATCGCCTTTGACTTCAAGCGCATAGTGCTGGCCATTGCCCGACAGCATCGACCCCGGCACCGCAACATGATGCGAGATTTCCGAGATTGCCTCGATCGGGACGCCGGCGGCGATCCGGCCCATGACCGGCAATTCGATGGCATGGACGGGGGAAACCGGCATCGCGCCGCGCGGCGGATCGGTGCGGTCGCCCTTGATCACCCGGGGGGTGAAGCCGGGCTTTTCCATCGCTTCGGGCAGCTTGATGATTTCCAGCGCCCGGGCGCGGTGGGCAAGGCGGCGGATGAAGCCGCGTTCCTCCAATGCCGTGATCAGCCGGTGGATGCCGGATTTCGACCGCAGGTCCAGCGCATCCTTCATCTCGTCAAAGGATGGCGGCACCCCGTCACGGTCCAGCCGCGTCTTGATGAAATCCAGAAGTTCCAACTGTTTGCGTGTCAGCATTGTGCAGGCCTCACAGAGTTTGTTAACACAATGTTCTGCCGGTGTTCCCGGTTTGTGTCAAGAAAAATTGCACGCAACCAGAAACGGGTCCTAAAGCGAAAGCCAGGACACCACGCTTCCCGCCGGGCAGGCAGGAGCACTCGCCGGACGGATCAGCAGCGCATCGGCTTGCCCCAGGATCGACAAAAGCGCCGAGTCCTGTCGGTCGAAGGGGGTGATGTCGGGCAGGCCCTCGCCCGATGACAGGCGTGCGCGCATATAATGGGCGCGGGGGCCGTTCGCCGGCAAATCGACGCTTAGACGGGCGCGCTGCGGCACGGGTTCGGGGGCGGGATCGCCCAGCATTGCGCGGATCATCGGCAACAGGAAAAGATGCCCGCAGGTGATCGCCGATACCGGGTTGCCGGGCAGGCCCAGCATCGGGACTCCGTGGAGCCGACCCGCAATCAGGGGCTTGCCGGGGCGCATCGCGATTTTCCAGAACGACCGCTCCAGTCCCGCCAGCTGCCCGACAAGGTCATGGTCGCCGACCGAAGCGCCGCCGATGGTTACGATCAGGTCGGCCCCTTCGGCCAGCGACAGGACTGTGGCCAGTTCGACCATCGTATCGCGGGCGATGGGTAACAGACGGGCCTGACCGCCCGCCGCCGTGATCATCGCCTGCAGCGCAAAGCCGTTGGACGCGATGATCTGATCGGGGCGCGGGGCTTCACCTGGCATCACCAGCTCATCTCCGGTGGCAATCAGGGCCACCACCGGGCGGCGGGTGACAGCGACCGTGGGCAGGTTCATCGCGGCGATCAAGGCAAGGTCATTCGGGCGCAAGCGGCGCGGCGACAGGCTGTCGCCGATGCGAAAATCCTGGCCTTTCGGGCGGATATGGGGACCACCATCCGCGCCCTCGCGCAGGATGATCCGGTCGCCGAGGGTGACCACATCCTCTTGCAGAACCACCCGCGTCGCACCGTAAGGGACAGGAGCGCCGGTGAAGATCCGCACCGCCTGACCCGGCCCGACCTGACCGTCAAACCGGTGGCCGGCCCCCGCCTCGCCAATGACGGCGAAGACATCATCGGGGCTGGGATTGCCTTGCACCGCATAACCGTCCATCGCTGAGGCATCAAACGGCGGCTGATCGCGGGTGGCGATTGCGGGGGTGCAAAGCCAGCGACCTGCGGCTTCGGCTAGGGGAATTGTCTCAGTGGAAAGGGGGGTGGCAAGGGCCAGACACTGGGCAAGCGCCTCTTCAACCGAAATCATCACTTTGCCTCGTAACGTCCGGATTTACCGCCATCTTTCAGGATCAACCGGATCCCGTCAATCACCATCGCCTTGTCGGCGGCCTTGACCATGTCGTAGATCGTCAGACCCGCGACTGACACGGCTGTCAGGGCCTCCATCTCGACGCCGGTCTGGCCCGAGGTCTTGACCGTCGCTTCGATCCGTATGCCGGGAAGGCTGGGATCGGCGGTCAGGTCCAGCGCTACTTTGGTGATAGGCAGGGGATGGCACAAAGGGATAAGATCGGACGTCTTCTTGGCCGCCATGATCCCGGCCAGCCGTGCCACAGCCAGAACGTCGCCCTTTTTGGCGCGGCCTTCCACGATCAGCGCCAGCGTTTCCGCCGTCATCCGCACGGCACCCACAGCCACCGCAACCCGGTCGGTCACCGGCTTGCCCGACACGTCGACCATATGCGCCTGACCCTGATCGTCAAAGTGCGAGAGGCCGCTCACAATCCGTCCCCAGACACCAGCGGCCGGGCAAGGATCGCTCGGGTGGCGGCGGCGACATCGGTCTGTCGCATCAGGCTTTCGCCGATCAGGAAGGACCGCGCGCCATAGCGGGCGAGGTCGGCAAGGTCATCGGGTGTGTAAAGCCCGCTTTCGGCGATGATCATCCGGTCTTCGGGCACCAGACGGGCCAGACGGCGGGTGGTTTCAAGCGTCACTTCGAACGTGTGCAGATTGCGGTTGTTGATGCCGATCATCGGCGATTTCAACCTTGCGGCGCGTTCCAGTTCGGCTTCGTCATGCACCTCGATCAGCACGTCCATGCCAAGGGCGAAGGCTGCGGCTTCCAGTTCCGCCGCTTGCCCGTCGTCCAGCGAGGCCATGATGATCAGGATGCAATCGGCATTCAGCGCGCGGGACTGGGTGACCTGCCAGGGGTCATAGAGGAAATCCTTGCGCAGGCAGGGCAGGGGCACGGCGTCATGCGCCGCGACCAGAAATTCGTCTGCGCCCTGGAAGGACGGGCCGTCGGTCAGCACGGAAAGGCAGGTCGCGCCCCCTTCAAGATAGGCGCGGGCAAGCGCGGGAGGGTCGAAATCGGCGCGGATCAGACCCTTGGAGGGGCTGGCCTTCTTGATCTCGGCAATCAGGCCGTAACCGGTGGCCGCTGCAGTCTGCAAGGCACGGGCAAAGCCGCGCGGCGGGCTGGCGGCTTTGGCGGCGGCATCAAGATCAGCCAGTGAGGTCAAGGCCTTGGCCTTCGCCACTTCCTCTAGTTTGTAGGTCTTGATGCGGTCAAGGATCGTGCTCATGACGGCCCCTTCAGGCGTTGGTGAGGCGGGCAAGCGCCTCGATCTTGGCGCGGGCCGCACCGGAATCGATCGCCTCGATGGCCATGGCGACGCCTTCGGTCAGGCTGGTCGCACGGTCGGCCACCACCAAAGCGGCAGCGGCATTCAGCAGCACGGCGTCGCGGTAGGCCCCGGGTGCGCCATTAAGAAGCGCGCGGAAAGCGACGGCGTTTTCGGCAGGGGTGCCGCCAAGGATCGCCTCGAACGGATGCGGCGTCAGGCCGGCATCTTCGGGATGGACGGTGAAATCGCGCACCGTGCCGCCTTCGACGGCTGAAACACTGGTGGCACCACAAATCGACATCTCGTCCGTGCCGTCCGACCCATGCACCAGCCAGGCCTTTTCGGTGCCCAAGGCCAGCAGGGTTTCGGCCATCGGCCGGATCAGGCTGACGGAAAACGCGCCGGTCAGCTGGCGTTTGACGCCTGCGGGGTTGGTCAGCGGCCCAAGGATGTTGAAGATGGTGCGGGTGCCAAGTTCGGCCCTTACCGGCATCACATGGCGGATCGCCGGATGGTGCATGGGCGCCATCATGAAGCCGATCCCGGCCTCAGCCAGACAACGTTCCACTACCTCCGGCCCGACCATGACGTTCAGGCCCAGTTCGGTCAGCGCGTCCGCAGCGCCGGATTTCGACGACAGGTTGCGGTTGCCGTGTTTGGCCACGATCACGCCCGCACCCGCCACGACAAAGGCCGTCGCGGTCGAGATGTTCAGCGTGCCCTTGCCATCCCCACCCGTGCCGACGATGTCCATCGCCCCGTCTGGCGCGCGCACGGCGTTGCATTTCGACCGCATCACACTGGCGGCGGCGGCGTATTCATCGACCGTCTCGCCCCGCGTGCGCAACGCCATCAGGAACCCGCCCATCTGGGCCGGGGTGCCCTGGCCTTCGAACAGGGCGCCGAATGCGGCCTCGGCCTCGTCCCGCGTCAAGGGGCGGGTGGCGGCGATGCCGATCAGGGGTTTGAGGATGTCGCTCATGCAGGCACCTTGGCCAAGGCCCGAGCTTCGTCCAGAAAGTTGCGCAGCAGTTGGTGGCCGTGTTCGGAAGCGATGCTTTCGGGGTGAAACTGCACGCCTTCGATCAGGTGATGCTTGTGCCGCAGGCCCATAATGGTGCCGTCTTCCAGCCAGGCGGTGACCTCCAGTTCGGGCGGCAGGGTGTCGCGGTCGACCACAAGGCTGTGGTAGCGCGTCGCCTGAAACGGTGAAGGCAACCCGCGAAAGACGCCTTTGCCGGAGTGGTGCATGGTGCCCATCTTGCCATGCACGATCTCATGACAGCGGATCACCTTGCCGCCGAAGGCCTCACCTATTGTCTGGTGGCCAAGGCAGACGCCCAGAAGCGGGATGCCAGCGGTC
>CAIXBE010000558.1 GCA_903917595.1 uncultured Rhodobacterales bacterium | reverse complement strand
TGGCCAGGGTGGCGACAGCCTGAGCGTTACCATCGGCCCCGACGCCCCGTCCCGCCTTGATAAGGCGCTTGCCGCTGCGGTGCCAGAGGCAGCGTCGCTGTCGCGCACCCGGCTGATGCGGATGATTGCGGACGGCGCGGTGTTGCGCGACGGAGTGGCGGTCACCGACCCGAAGTCCAAGGTGGCTGCGGGCGAGACTTATGTGCTGCAGCTTGACCCAGCCCAGTCGATCGAGACCCTGGCCGAGGATATCCCCCTGTCCGTCGTATGGGAGGACGCCGACCTGATCGTCATCGACAAGGCGGCGGGCATGGTGGTCCATCCTGCGCCCGGAACGCCCCGTGGGACGCTGGTCAACGCGCTCTTGCATCACTGCGGCGACACGTTGTCGGGCATCGGTGGCGCGCGGCGACCGGGGATCGTCCACCGGATCGACAAGGACACCACGGGCCTGCTGGTGGTCGCCAAATCCGACCGCGCGCATCACGGTCTGGCCCGCCAGTTCGAGGATCACTCGGTCACCCGGCACTATCTGGCCGTGGTTCACGGGGTCCCGAATGCGGCGGATGCGCGGTTGCGGGGCCTGCGCGGGATCAGCTTTGAATCCGGCGGCATCCTGAAGATCGCCACCGGGCTTGCCCGCCACAAGACCGACCGCCAGCGTCAGGCGGTGGTCTGGGAAACCGGCCGCCACGCCGTCACCCGCGCCCGGGTTGTCGAGGATTTCGCGGGCAGCGTTTCGCTGGTCGACTGCTGGCTGGAAACCGGGCGGACGCATCAGATCAGGGTCCACTTTTCCTACGCCGGGCATGGGTTGCTGGGCGACCAGACCTATGGAGGGCGCCGGAAGGTGCCAACCGGGCTGGGGCAGGGGGCCGAGATCGGCAACAGCTTTCCCCGGCAGGCCCTGCATGCGGCAAGTCTGGGGTTTGATCATCCGGTGACGGGAGAGCGGCTGGAGTTCACCGCGCCCCTGCCCGGTGATCTGGCGGGGCTGATCGCGGCGCTGCGGGGGGCGTGAGCTGTCCACAGTGGACAGGTTCTGTTAGCCTTTTAATATCAATGCCTTGCGTTTTGGCGTTAGGGGATTGTTAGGGTTTGGCTGCAGCCGCAGGGGCAACCTTTGGGGGAGGTTCGGCTTGACAGGCTCAACCGCAGCGGGGCTTGTTGCGGGCATTGGTTGGCAGATTGGCGTGAGGGGTGGATTGGAGATGGACATTGGCAGGATCGCAGGCATGGCGGCGGCAGGGCTGGACCGAGGGGCCACCGTGTTGCGGGGGGAATGTTCGGCGGTTCAGAGTCTGGTTTCCATGGCAGTTGGGTGGTGCTTGCGTCTCTGCGCCCGGATGTCGAAGACGGTGTTAAGCGTCGGCTTTTGGTCGGGGGGTGGGAGCGGTGGCTGCGCGTTGGGACGCACATCGTCCGTTGGAAATGGTGGGTTGGCTCAAACCCTTGCGTTTGCTGAATACACATGGCTGCGGGGCGGACTGAAATGGAGTTCGACTTGAACGAAGTATTGACCGTCCTGAAAGATACCGGACTTTTCACGACCGTTGGCGGCCCGATTTTTCTGTATTACTGCCTTGCCAAGCTCCGCGGAAAGATTCCACTGAACTGGTATTACTTTGTTCCGTTTGCTCAGGCCTATATCCTGACTGGCACCTATTTCGCCCTTTTCGGACCTCAGGTTTCTACGACACTCAAGCAAACTATTTTGTACTTGGTTCTTGGGTCTCACATTCTGACTACTGCGTTCTGTGTTATCATATATTTCAAGGCGGGGTATGAAAGGCCGCGGCGCATGTTTCCATTCGACTTGAAACGTGGAACCTTGGCAATACTTGGGGTCTACCCATTTTGGATGCTTTTCGGTCTGGTTCTATTCTTCGTTGCTAACATGCAGGGCCACTGCGACGGAGCTCGCTGCGGCGGAGCACTTCTAATCAATGGGAACTATGGGTTCACTGGGACGCTACTCTTTTCCGCATTCTGCATGGGCATCGCAGTAATATGGCTGAACTTCC
>CAIXBE010000557.1 GCA_903917595.1 uncultured Rhodobacterales bacterium | reverse complement strand
TACGAGACGGCGCCGGCCTGGCAGTGGTTCGTGATTTCCGACCTTGGCGTGACCACGATGTCGGGAGTGGACGGGCTGCATGTCTTTGTCCGTTCGCTGGGAACAGCAGGGGCGAAACCGGGCGTCGAGGTGGAGCTGCTGAACCGCGCCAACTCGATCCTGGGCACCGCCACCACCGATGATCAGGGCTATGCATTGTTTGACGCAGGCCTGACGCGCGGCACCGGTGGGTCCGCCCCGGCGATGGTCGTGGTCAAGGAGGGCACCGACGACATCGCCTTCCTGTCCTTGAGCGACCCCGAATTTGACCTGTCTGACCGTGGAGTCGAGGGGCGTGAGGCCGCACCGCCGGTCGATGTTTATGTCACCACCGACCGGGGCGCCTACCGCGCGGGCGAGACGGTTTATGTCACCGCCCTTGCCCGTGACCCGGAACAGGAAGCCGTCGAAAGCCTGCCTCTGACCGCGATCCTGACCCGGCCTGATGGCGTCGAATACTCGCGCCAAATGGTCGAAGATCAGGGCGCCGGTGGCCATGTCTTCAGCCTGCCCATCGGCGGCAATGCCCCGCGCGGGATCTGGCAGGTCAGCATGTATGCCGATCTTGAGGCAGGCGCATTGGCCACCAAGACCTTCCTGGTCGAAGACTTCCTGCCCGAACGCATCGACTTTGACCTGACGATGGCCGACACCACGCTTTCCCTGGGCTCCGAGTCCGTCCCTGACCTGACCATCGATGCGCGCTATCTGTTCGGCGCTCCCGGTGCCGGTCTACGCATCGAGGGCGAGGTTCTCCTGCGCGCCGCTGCCGGGCTTGAGGCATACCCCGGCTACAGCTTTGGCCGCCACGATGATCTGTTCGAGGCGCAGATGTCGTCGCTTGACGGCGGCGAGACGGACGAGGCGGGCAAGGCCCTGCTGCCGGTCTATCTGCCCGAAATCACCGACCCCTACCGCCCGCTGGAGGCCAAGATCACCGTCCGCGTCGCCGAAGGCTCGGGCCGGCCGGTGGAACGGTCGGTGACCAAGAAACTGACCCCGTCCGAAACCCTGATCGGGATCAAGCCGCTGTTTGACGGTGTCGCGCAAGAAGGCGGCGAAGCCCGGTTCAACCTGATCGCCGTTGATGCAGACGAGGCGCTGGCCGCGATGCCGGTAACCTGGAAGGTCTACCGTATCGACTATGACTACCAGTGGTATCAGTCCTATGGCAGCTGGAGCTGGGAGCCGGTGGTTGCCCGCACTCCGGTCGCCGAGGGTGAGGCGATGCTGGGCGACGCACCGGTCGAAATCGCCGCAAAGGTCGACTGGGGCAGCTACGAGATCATCGTTGAAGGCGCCGATGGCGGCAAGGCAGCGGCGTCGACCGAATTCTATGCCGGGTGGTATGCCCCGGCCGATGCCAGCGCCACGCCCGACACGCTGGAACTGTCGCTGGACAAGCCCGCCTACAAATCGGGCGACACCGCCACGCTGCGGATCGTGCCGCGTGCGGCCGGAACCGCGTTGATCACCGTGCTTTCGAACCGGCTGGTGGCGATGCAGGCGGTCGAGGTGGTCGAGGGTGAAAACCTGATCCAGCTGCCGGTCACCGATGAATGGGGGGCCGGGGTCTATGTCACGGTCTCGGTCATCCGGCCGATGGATGTGGCCGCAGGCCGCAATCCGGCCCGGGCGCTGGGACTGACCCATGCCTCCATCGACCCCGGTGCCCGTGCGCTGACCACCACGATCGAGATGGCCGCCGAGGCCGCCCCGCGCGGCCCGCTTGAAGTCGCAGTCAAGGTCGAAGGCGTGACTGCAGGCGAGACCGCCTATGTCACGCTGGCCGCCGTCGATGTCGGCATCCTGAACCTGACCGGGTTCGAGGCCCCCGATCCGCAGGGCCATTACTTTGGCCAGCGCCGTCTGGGTGTGGGCATCCGCGACATCTATGGCCGTCTGATCGACGGGCTGCAGGGTGACATGGGCGAGGTCCGCTCGGGCGGCGATGCTGGCGCGCAGGCGCGGCTGCAAGCCCCCCCTCCCACCGAAGAACTGGTGGCCTATTTCACCGGTCCGCTCACCGTGGGGGCCGATGGCTATGCGCGCACGACCTTTGATCTTCCCAGCTTCAACGGCACGGTCAAGGTGATGGCCGTCGCCTGGACCAAGACCGGGGTCGGACAAGCCAATGCCGACGTGCTGGTGCGCGATCCGGTGGTGGTGACCGCCAGCCTGCCGCGCTTCCTGTCGCCTGGGGATACCTCGCGACTGCTGCTGGAGGTGGTTCATGCCACCGGACCATCGGGGCGGATGACGCTGGACGTGGTGGCAAACGGTCTGACCCTTGGCAAGGTGCCCGGCGGCTTTGACCTTGGCGATCAGGCCAAAGCGGTGTTCGAAGTTCCGGTAACAGCGGGCGGGGTGGGCATCCAGACCGTCGACATCAGCCTGACCACACCCGATGGCAAAGTGCTGAAAAAGACCCTGACCATCCCAGTGCAGTTCAACGACCCCGAAGTGGCGCGGGTCTCGCGACTGGAGTTCAAGTCGGGCGAAAGCTTTACCTTTGACGGCGATGTCTTTGCCGACATGGTCGCCGGGTCCGGCAAGGCCACCATGGCCGTCGGCCCGCTGGCGCGGCTGAATGCGCCGGGTCTGCTGGCGGCCCTTGACCGCTATCCCTATGGCTGCACCGAACAGATGACATCCAAGGCGCTGCCGCTGCTGTATTTCGACACCGTCGCCAAGGTCATGGACCTGAAAGGGGCCGAGAACATCCAGCAACGGATCGACGAGGCGGTTGCCGAGATTCTGACCAACCAGTCCTCCAACGGTGCCTTTGGCCTTTGGGGGCCGAACTCGGGCGACTTCTGGCTGGACGCCTATGTCACCGACTTCCTTAGCCGGGCCAAGGCGCAGGGCTACCAAGTGCCGGAACTGGCCTTCCGCAGCGCGCTGTCGAACCTGCGCAATCAGGTGAATTATGCACCCGACTTCAGCGCTGACGCCAATGGCGGCGGTGAGGCTCTGGCCTATGCGCTGATGGTTCTGGCCCGCGAAGGGGCGGCCGCGGTTGGCGATCTACGCTACTACGCCGACGTCAAGGGCGACGACTTCGCCACCCCGCTGGCACAGGCACAGCTTGGCGCGGCACTGGCCTCTTATGGCGATCAGGCCCGGGCGGATACGATGTTCCGCAAGGCCGTCGTCAGCCTTGAGGCGCTGGCCGGTCCTGACACCACGCAAATCTGGCGCGTGGACTATGGCACCACCTACCGCGACGCGGCAGCGGTGCTGACACTGGTCGTCGAATCCGGATCCGAGGCGGTGGACCGTGAGGCGCTGACCGACCGCATCGCCACCTACGGCTCCAACCTGTCGACGCAGGAAGCGACCTGGGCGCTCTTGGCGACCAACGCGCTGATCGACCGGCCCGGGGCCGAAGGCATCACCATCGACGGCAAACCCGCCGATGGCCCTCTGGTCCGGGTGCTGGACGCCGCATCGGTGACGCCGGTGGTGGTCAAGAACGAAGGCGCCGACACGACGCTGACGATCACCACCTATGGCGTGCCATCCGAAGCCGAACCCGCAGGCGGCAACGGCTATGCGATCAAACGGATCTACTACACCATGGACGGCAAAGAGGTGACACTTGACAACGTATTCGCCGGCACACGACTGGTGACGGTGCTGGAAATCACCCCGTTTGCCTATGGCGAGGGGCGGCTGATGATCAACGATCCCCTGCCTGCGGGCTTCGAGATCGACAACCCGAACCTGATGTCGGCGGGCTCGACCTCGGAGCTGTCGTGGCTGGATACGCTGGATTACGCCCAGTATTCCGAGTTCCGTCAGGACCGCTTCCTGACCGCTGTCGACTGGTCGTCGGATCAGACCTTCCGTCTGGCCTATGTCGTCCGCGCCGTCAGCCCTGGGACCTACCACCACCCGGCGGCCTCGGTCGAGGACATGTATCGCCCCGACTTCCGGGCCCGCAGCGAAACCGGGACGCTGACGATCAAGCCGTAAGTTGGGATGACCAGGTCCAGGACAGGGGCACCTCCCCTCCCCCCCGTGGGGAGGGGTTGGGGGTGGGGGGCTTCTGGCATATTCGCATGCGGAGGTTGGCCAGCCCCCCCTCCCTCTCCCTCCCCCACCAGGGGGGAGGGAAGCTTTTGGCCTCCAACCCTTTCACTAGAACGGACCAGGGTCTGACGATGCGCGCACGCTGGATCCTCACCCTCGCCGTGACCCTCTGGCTTGCCGCCCTTGGCCGCGACAGGTTCGACACCTGGATCGACGCCACGGTTCTGCCGTCGCTCACAGTGGAAACCTCGGTCGAAGTGCTGGACCGCGACGGCATACTTTTGCGCGCCTATACCGTTGCCGATGGCCGCTGGCGGCTGGCCCTGCCACCCGACAAGGTCGATCCTTTGTATCTGGCGATGCTTCTGGCCTATGAGGACAAGCGCTTTCGGGACCACTCCGGCGTCGATCCCCGTTCAATGGCCCGCGCCGTGTTGCAGGCGATCTGGAATGGCCGGGTGGTGTCGGGCGGATCGACCCTGACGATGCAGGTCGCCCGCCTGCTGGAAGAGGGTACGACCGGCGAAGTTGGCGGCAAGCTGCGGCAGATGCGCGTGGCATTGGCGCTGGAGCGGCGGCTGACCAAGGACCAGATCCTGCAGCTTTATCTGCACTTGGCACCTTTTGGGGGCAATCTCGAAGGCGTGCGCGCCGCCTCCATCTCCTACTTCGGCAAGGAACCCAACCGGCTGACCCCCGCAGAAGCCGCCCTGCTGGTTGCCATCCCGCAAAGCCCCGAAAGTCGGCGCCCCGACCGCGCCGCCGACCGGGCCGAGGCCGCCCGCAACCGGGTTCTGGCCCGCGCCGTGGGCGACGGCGTGATCAACGCCGACACCGCCGAAGCTGCAAAGCGCGAAATGGTTCCCGGCCTGCGCAAACCCTTTCCGGCCCTCACCCCGCATCTGGCCGACCGCGCCCGCGCCGATGATCCGGCCCTGACCGCCCATTTCCTGACCCTTGACGGTGCCCTGCAGCGCAAGCTGGAAACTCTGGCGGCCGAGGCGGTCGCGGATCGGGGCGAAGCCCTGCAGGTCGCGATTCTGGTCGCCGACCACGCCTCGGGCGAGATTCTCGCCTCTGTCGGATCGGCGGGGTATCAGGCCGACCTGAGGCAGGGCTTTGTCGACATGACGCAGGCGTTGCGCTCGCCCGGATCGACGCTGAAACCGCTGGTCTATGCCTTGGCCTTTGACGAAGGTCTGGCCCATCCCGAAACCATGATCGACGACGCGCCGATGACCTTCGGCACCTATGCGCCGCAGAATTTCGACCGTCTCTATCGCGGCACGATCCGCCTGCGTGAGGCGCTGCAGATGTCGCTGAACATCCCCGTCGTGCAACTGACCGAGGCGCTGGGTCCGGCCAAACTGATCGCCAGCATGGAAAAGGCCGGGATGAAGCCGGTGTTTCCGGGCGACCAACCGGGCCTTGCCGTAGCCCTTGGCGGGGTGGGCGTGACGCTGGAAGACATGGTCCAGCTTTATGCAGCCCTGGCCCGGGGCGGGGTGGTTCGCCCCCTGACCTACCGGACCGGCGGCAGCGAGGAGGAAGGCCAGCGCGTCGTCTCGGCGGTCGCGGCTTGGCAGGTCGGTGACATTCTTGCGGGCCTGGCCCCGCCGCCCGGCGCGCCGGAAAACCGGCTGGCCTACAAGACCGGCACCTCTTACGGCCACCGCGACGCTTGGGCCATCGGCTATGACGGGGAACATGTGATCGGCGTCTGGATGGGCCGCGCCGACGGAACGCCCGTGCCCGGGGCCTTTGGCGCGGATGTGGCGGCACCGGTGCTGTTTCAGGCCTTCAACCGATTGAAAACGCAGCTGAAAGGCCAGCCCCCTGCCCCGGCGGCAACGCTTCTGGTGTCGAACGCCGAACTGCCGCAACCCCTGCAACGGTTCCGCAGCCGCAGCGCCGCGTTCGAGGATGATGCCGACGCCCCCGCCGTGGCCTTCCCGCCCGATGGGGCCGAGGTCGAGCTTCTGGAGGCCGGGCTGAAGGTCCGGGTCAGCGGCGGCACCGCGCCTTTCACCTGGCTGGCCGACGGGGTGCCGGTGATCCTTGCCTCCGACATGCGAGAGGCGATGCTGACCCTGCCGGGTCTGGGCTTTGTGACCCTCAGCGTGATCGACGCCGAGGGTAGGTCCGACCGGGTGATGGTCCGGTTGCGATAGGGCGCTCATCGCTCCCTTGCGGTCGTTCTTCGCTGCGCCAAGCGAGAAGCGCCCGCAAGGGAGCGTCGAGCGGCTCAGGCCCGCTCGATCGCCAATGCAATTCCCTGCCCGCCGCCGATGCACATGGTGATCAGCGCGCGGCTTGTGCCGGTCCGCTCCAACTCGTGCAGGGCCTTGACGATCAGGATTGCACCCGTCGCACTGACCGGATGGCCCAGCGCAATCGCCCCGCCATTGGGGTTCACCTTTGCCGGGTCCAGGTCAAGCTCCCGGCTGACCGCGATGGCCTGGGCGGCAAAGGCCTCATTGGATTCCACAACGTCGAAATCCTGCGGCTTCATCCCAAGCTTGGCGCACAACCTCTCAACTGCCGGGATCGGGCCGATGCCCATGATCTTCGGATCAACCCCGGCATGGGCATAGCCCATGACCCGGGCGCGGGCGCGGCCCCCGGGATTGCCGCGCGCCAGCACCAAAGCCGCCGCGCCGTCATTGATCCCCGAAGCATTGCCCGCCGTCACCGTCCCGTCCTTCTGGAACGCCGGTCGCAAGCCCGCCAAAGCCTCCAGACTGGTGGCCTTGGGGTGTTCGTCGACCTCGAACACCACCGGACCTTTGCGGCCACCGATCTCGACCGGCACGATCTGCTCGCGGAACCGGCCCTCGGCAATCGCGCGGGCGGCGCGGGTCTGGCTTTCCAGCGCAAAGGCGTCCTGATCCTCGCGGCTGATGCCATACTGCGCCGCGACGTTTTCCGCCGTGACCCCCATGTGCCCGGTGCCGAAAGGACAGGTCAGCGCCCCGGTCATCATGTCAATGGCGCGGGTATCGCCCATCTTCTGGCCAAAGCGCGCGGCGGGCAGACTATAGGGCGCGCGGCTCATACATTCGGCCCCACCGGCCAGCGCAAAATCCGCATCGCCCAGCAGCAGCGCCTGCATCGCCGACACCACCGCCTGCGCGCCGGACCCGCACAGCCGGTTCACGTTCATCGCGGGCACCGTCTCGGGAATACCCGCCTGCATCGCCATGACGCGGCTAAGATACATGTCGCGCGGTTCGGTCGCGATCACATGGCCCATGACCACATGGCCGATCTGGTCCCCCTCCACCCCAGCCCTCGCAAGCGCCGCGCGGGCGGCATTGGTGGCGATGTCTACGGGGGGCATTCCAGCCAGCGCACCGCCAAAACCGCCAATCGCGGTGCGCACGGCCGAGAGGATGTGGATGTCGGTCATCGGCAACTCCTTTGCATTTGGCGCATCATGCACGAAATCGCGGCCAAGACAGCGGCAACCCTGCGTCACGCAGGGTCAATTCCGACCATTGACAGGCCGACCGTCGCGGGGGAAGTCAGGCCACCGCAGCAGGAGAATACCATTGAGAACCCTGATCCGTGACCACATGGCCCTTCTGGTCGTCGGAGTGGCGACTTTCGTGATGATGGGGGCCGGTCAGGCGCTGTTCGGCCCAGCGCTGCCGGTCTATGGCCGCAGCTTTGCGCTGGGTCAGGGTGAGGCGGGGCTGCTGGTCTCGACCCTGTGGATTGGCTGTTTTCTGGGCGTGGCGCTGATGTATTTCAAAGGTGCCACGATGACCCCGCAGCACGCCTTGGCGGCAATGGCGGTTGGTGCGGCGGGAATGGCGGGCTTGGGCTGGTGGCTGACGCTGGCCGGGGCGCTGGTCTTCGGCTTTGGCTACGGCATGTCGACGGCGGTCTTCAACCCGCGCGTCATGCGGGCTTTCGGGGTCTACGGGCCCTCCATGCTCAGCCTCTTGAACGCGACCTTCGGCGTCGGCGCGATTGCCGCCCCCCTGGCCTTTGTCTGGCTGGGCAGCGATCCGGCCTGGGCCTTCGGGCTGGTCGCCATCGTGACCGCAGTGGTCTGCCTTGCCGCCGGGCCCGCAGGGCGCGAGGCCGCAGCCCCCTCCGGCGCGGTCAAGGCGTTCCGGCCGCATTGGGGCATCCTTGCCTTCGGCATGGTCGCCATCGGCATGGAGGCCAGCCTGGCCGGTCTTGGCCCCACCGCGCTGATCCGCGCCGGGGTGGACGAGGCGCGGGCCTCGGAACTTCTTTCCGCGTTCTTTGTCGTGTTCCTATTGTCCCGGGTGATGCTGATCTTCGTCGCCCATCGCATCGCGCCGTTCCTGCTCTTCACCCTTTCCGTCGGATCGGCCGGGGCCTTTGCGCTGGGGGCGGCGCTGGTGTCGCCAGCGGTGTTCTTCGTCGCCATGGGGGCATCCGCCGGAGTGTTCTTTCCCGGCTTTTACGTCACCGCCAGCGGCAAAATGGGCGAGGATACCCGCGTGCCGCCAACCATCGTCGCCTCGGGGCTGGTCGGGGCCATTGTGGCACCGCTGATCTTTGCCCCCGTGACCGCCGCCATGGGCGAGCGCGGGTTCTTTTGGCTGGTGGCCGGGATCATGCTGGCCCTGACTGTCGCAGCGGTGCTTTCGCTGCGGCCGATGCGGCAATGACGGCGGCCATCTAAAATTTTTCGTCGAAAAATTTTAGATCGTTCACACGATCAGCGCCCTGCCTGCCATGCTCCCACCGCATCAACGGGCCAGACCAGCATCAGCACATTCAGTGCCAGCCCATCGCGGATAAGCCAGATCGTCGTGGCTTCGAACAGCACGATCAACGCGACAGTGACCCAGACCGGCAGACGCGAGGCCAGGAAAAAGCCCAGCACCATGGCCAGAATGTCGGCCACCACATTCAGAACCGAATCGCCGTAGTAGTCCAGCGAGATGGTGACCGCGCGGTAGCGTTCGATGATGGTGTCCGAATTTTCAAGGACCTCCCACGCGGCTTCGATGACGGTGGCGATGACCAGCCGCCAGCCAAAGCTTAGGCGGCGGGCAATCAGCCACAGCAGGCCGAAGAACAAAAAGCCGTGGATGATGTGGCTGGGGGTATACCAGTCGGATATGTGCTGCGAATTTTCCGAACTGACCACAACGCCATGCCACAGCTTTACATAGCCACATTTGCAGATCGGCTCGCGTCCGATCCAGAGCAGCCAGCCAGCCGTAAGCAGGATGATGGCGACAACGATCACAAAGGGGGAATTGCGCTTTGTCATGGGGCAAGGGAATCACGGCAGGCGCGGTTCGTCCAGTGGAATATCGAGATGTTGATCGTGGCCGGGGCGCGGGAGGGGGCGGGATGAGCGTTGAGGACCCATACCGGTTCAGCCCAGCGCGGGGCGAGTTGTGCTTCTAGCTTTGGGTCAGCGTCGGCGGGCTGGCCTTTGTCGGCGTGGCGCTGTGGGTGCGGGGCATCCCCGACGGAACGGCGCTGGTCCAAGTGGTGGGCCTTGCCGGGGTGGTGTTTGGCTATTTGAGTGGCCGGTCGGCCAAGCGGCTGATCCGGCGGCAACACCCTTAGCGCGTCACGTGAAGCTTGTGCCTGCCCTGCGGGGTCAGGAGCGCCGCTTGCCGCCCCTCGATCACCACGGCAGAAAGCGGGCCGCCGTAGGCTGCGCTGCTGTCAAGGTTCAGGCGGTTGCCATAATGCGTCGCGGCGTCGATGGCGGTGTGGCCGTGGACGATCAATGGGCCGTGGCTGACGGGGTCCATCAGGAAGGGTTCGCGGATCCAGACGAGGTCGGTCTCGGTCTGGTCCTCTAGCGGAATGCCCGGGCGGATGCCCGCATGGACGAAAGCGCAGGCGCCTGCCTGATGAAGCGTCGGACGGGTGTTCAGGAAGTGGGTGTGGCTGGCTGGCACAGCGACCACCGCGTCGGCATGGACCTTGGCAACCGGGCGGTCGGCGGCGCTGCGAACGCCGTAAGAGGTCAGTGTTGCCGCCCCGCCGATCTTGGGGTTGAGGTAGCCAAGGTCGGCGCGCAGGCCGGGCTCGGGTTCCGTAGGGTCGCGTAGGAAGCGGGCGAACATACGGTCATGATTGCCTTTCAGGACCACCCAGTCCGAGCCATCCGCGATGCCATCCATCAAGAAGTCGATCACCCCCCGGCAATCCGGGCCACGGTCGACAAGGTCGCCAAGATGGATCACCGGACCCGGCCCATGGCGGGCGATGTCCTCGGCAATCAGGTCATGCGCTGCCCTGAGCAGGCCGATATGGCCGTGGATGTCGCCGATGGCATAGAGGTGCATCGTTCCGCCTTGTGAAAATGACCGGGGGCGTCGAAAGGACCGGGGGCCAACCCCCGGACCCCCGGGATGTTTGCGCAAAGATAAAAGGGCAAGGGGTGGTCAGGCCACCTCGAACTGCAGCGCCTTGACCTGACTGAACATGCCGGTTGATTCCAACGTGTCGATGACGCGCGGGTCGATGGCCTGATCAAGATAAAGGATCGCGATCGCGTCCTGCCCCACGCCCGAGCGGCCAAGAGTGAAGTTGGCGATGTTGACGTTGTTCTTGCCCATCGTCATGCCCAGCAGGCCGATGATGCCGGGCACGTCCTCGTTGGTGGTATAAAGCATGTGGGCACCGATCTCGGCGTCGATGTTGATGCCCTTGATCTGGATGAAGCGCGGCTTGCCATCGCTGAAGCAGGTCCCCGCCACCGAACGTTCACGCTTGTCGGTGACCATGGTGACCTTGATATAGGCGTCGAACACCCCGGTCTTGTCCTGCCGGGTGGTCGAGATCTGGATGCCCTTGTCCTTAGCAACTACGGGGGCCGAGACCAGATTCACATCCGGGTTCTGCGCCCGCAACACACCCGCGATGACCGCCGAATTCAGCGCTGCAAGGTTCATCCCCGCAACCGTGCCGTCATAAAGGATGTTGATCGCCTTGATCGGTTCGTCCGTCATCTGGCCGATAAAGCTGCCAAGGTGGCTGGCAAGCCTGATCCATGGCCCCATCACGGCAGCCTCTTCTGCCGTGACGTTCGGCATGTTCAGCGCGTTCTGCACCGCGCCGGTCAGAAGGTAATCGGCCATCTGCTCGGCCACCTGCAGCGCCACGTTCTCCTGCGCCTCGGTCGTGGCAGCACCCAGATGCGGAGTGGCAACAACATTCGGCAAGTTGAACAGCGGGTTTTCCGTGGCGGGTTCGATCTCGAACACGTCAAGTGCTGCACCCGCGACATGACCGGATTTCAGCGCCTCGGCCAAGGCCGCTTCGTCGATCAGGCCACCCCGGGCGCAGTTGATGATGCGGACGCCCTTTTTGGTCTTTGCGAGGTTCTCCGCCGACAGGATGTTGCGTGTCTTGTCGGTCAGGGGCACATGCAGGGTGATGAAATCGGCGCGGGCAAGCAGGTCTTCCAACTCGACCTTGGTGACGCCAAGGGTCTTGGCGCGCTCTTCCGACAGGAAGGGATCATAGGCGATGACCTTCATGTGCAGTCCCACCGCGCGGTCGCAGACGATACCGCCGATGTTGCCTGCGCCAATCACGCCAAGGGTCTTGTTGAACAGCTCCACCCCCATAAAGCGCGACTTTTCCCATTTCCCGGCCTGGGTGGAGGCGTTGGCTTCGGGCAGTTGGCGCGCAACGGCGAACATCATCGCAATGGCATGTTCGGCGGTAGTGATCGAGTTGCCGAAAGGCGTGTTCATCACGATCACGCCCTTCTTGGACGCGGCAGGAATATCGACGTTGTCGACGCCGATCCCGGCGCGGCCGATGACTTTCAGGCGGGTCGCGTTGGCCAGCAGCTTTTCGGTCACCTTCGTGGCCGAGCGGATGGCAAGCCCGTCATACTGGTCGATGACGGCGGCAAGCGCGTCCTTGTCCTTGCCAAGCTTGGGGAGGTAGTCGACCTCGACCCCCCGGTCGCGAAATATCTGCACGGCGGTTTCGGAGAGTTCGTCGGATACGAGAACGCGTGGCATATCAGTGATCCTCTGGATGTCGGCGGAGAGTCGGGCTGAAGCCCGACCAACGAAGGATTGGGTGGGGTGGGGTTCCACCCCACCGATTGGATCAAGCGGCTTGCGCCAGCGCGGCAATCTCGGCCACGAAAGCATAGGCGATCCACGGCATCAGGTCCTGCACATCGGCGGTTTCCACCGTCGAGCCGCACCAGATACGCAGACCGGGGGGCGCATCGCGGTAGGCACCCATATCGAACCCGGCTCCGGCCTTTTCGATCCGCTTGGCGACGGCCTTGGCAAAGGCCTCGCCATCCATGATGCGGGGATCGGTGAATTTCAGGCAGACGCTGGTGGTCGAGGCGGTCGCCGGGTCGTCCGCCAGGTTCGCGATCCAGGGGTTTGCGGCGCAGAAGTCCCAGACAACTTTCGCGTTGGCATTGGCGCGGGCGATCAAGCCCTGAAGGCCGCCCACCGACTTTGCCCATTTCAGCGCGACAAGGTAATCCTCGTTCGCAAGCATTGACGGGGTGTTGATCGTCTCGCCGACAAAGATGCCTTCGATCAGTTTGCCCTTGGCGGTCAGCCGGAAAATCTTGGGCAGCGGCCAGGCGGGAGCATAGCTTTCCAACCGATCAACCGCGCGGGGCGACAGGATGATGACGCCATGCGCCCCCTCACCGCCCAGCACCTTTTGCCAGGAGAAAGTGGTGACATCCAGCTTCGACCACGGCAGGTCCATCGCAAAGGCGGCGCTGGTCGCGTCGCAAATGGTCAGGCCCTGACGGTTCGCCGGGATTGCATCGCCATTGGGCAGGCGACAGCCGCTGGTGGTGCCGTTCCAGGTGAAGACCACATCGCGGTCGAAATCCACCTTTGCGAAGTCCACGATCTGCCCGTAGGGAGCGATGTGCACAGTGGCATCCAGCTTCAACTGCTTGACCGCGTCAGTCACCCAGCCTTCGCCAAACGACTCCCAAGCCAGCATCTCTACCGGGCGGGCCCCCAGCAGCGACCACATCGCCATCTCGACCGCGCCGGTGTCCGACGCAGGGACAATCCCGATCCGGTAGTCGGCGGGAACGCCCAGAATCTCACGGGTAAGGTCGATGGCTTCCTTCAGCTTCGCCTTGCCAACCGCAGCGCGGTGCGAGCGGCCAAGGGGCGCATCGGCAAGCATATCAAGGGAGTAACCGGGGATCTTGGCGCAAGGGCCAGACGAAAAGCGCGGGTTTGCCGGGCGCTTGGCCGGGGGGGTCAGAACTGTCATGGTAGCCTTCCAGCTAAAAGCCCTTCGGTGGGGAAGGGTGTCCCGCCGCCGTGGTTAAAGGGACGCGTGCTCTGGCGCAAGCGGAAAAAGCGCGGTAATGCGCCGCATCGTCGCGCGAATGCGACATGCCCCCAATCGCCGGAATGCGCCCATGTTCGCCGTCACCCTTTTGACCAATCCCGAAACCCCGGTGCTGGAACGGGCAACGGTCGAAAGCCTGCGCAATGCCTGGGGCGGTGGCGTCGCGCGCTGGCTCGACCCCGGGGTGGCGGCGGAATTTCTGTTGGATACAGTGCCGGAAAACCGCTGGACCGTCTGGGCTGACCTGCAGGCCCTGCGCGTCGACCTGGTGGTGCAACCGGCCGAGGGGCGCAAAAAGCGCCTGCTGATCGCCGACATGGATTCGACGATGATCCAGCAGGAATGCATCGACGAACTGGCCGATGAGGCCGGCGTGGGCGCGCGCGTGGCAGCCATCACCGCCCGCGCGATGAACGGTGAGCTGGACTTCGATGCCGCGCTGCGCGAGCGGGTCGGTCTTCTGAAAGGTCTGCCAGAAGCGGTGATTGGCCGGACCTTGCGCGACCGGATCACGCTGATGCCGGGCGGGCGGGCGCTGCTGGCGACGATGAAGGCGAACGGGGCCTATGCGGCGCTGGTGTCGGGCGGGTTCACCGCCTTTACGGCGGCGGTCTCGGCCAAGCTGGGGTTCGACGAAAACCGCGCCAACACGTTGCACATCGACGCAGGCACCCTGACCGGAACTGTGGCTGAGCCGATTCTTGGCAAAGAGGCCAAGCTTCAATCGCTGAACGAGATCACCGCGCGGCTGGGGATCACCCCCTCTGACGCGATTGCCGTCGGCGACGGGGCCAACGACCTGCCGATGCTGCTGGCCGCCGGTGCGGGCGTGGCGCTGCACGCCAAGCCCCGGGTGCAGGCAGAGTGCCAAATCCGGGTGAACCACGGCGACCTCACGGCGCTGCTTTACCTGCAGGGCTATACCCGAGACGAATTTTCCGTGCCCTGACCCGCGATGGTCATCACCGGCGCGTCCGGTCCCGGGTGCAGGTTGCTGCGCTCCACCCTGCGCCTTCGACGCAAAGAAAAGCTGCCCGGCGAAGAAAGATGAGTATTTGGGCCAAGAGGAAGCCAGCATATTCCTCTTGGCCCAAATACTCCGGCCGGAGGCATACACCCTTTCCACCGGAGCTTGCGCGGGAACCGTTCCGCGACAGCGCCGCCGAGCGGGGGCTCGATGCCCCCCGAGGTGGCCCCCCTTGCCCCGCCCTGCGGAACCGGCGACAAGCCGGGCATGTTCGAAATTGCGACCCATCTTGCGCTGCTTTTGGTCCTTGCCGCCTTCTGCGCCGGCTTCATCGACAGCATTGCCGGTGGCGGCGGGTTGATCTCGGTCCCGGCCTTGCTTCTGGCCGGGGCCTCGCCGGTCGAGGCATTGGCGACCAACAAGCTGCAGGGCACCTTCGGGGCCGCGACAGCCACCATAAGCTACGCACGCGCCGGGCAGGTCCGGCC
Source organism: uncultured Rhodobacterales bacterium (assembly GCA_903917595.1). GTDB lineage: Bacteria > Pseudomonadota > Alphaproteobacteria > Rhodobacterales > Rhodobacteraceae > Tabrizicola > Tabrizicola rara. The sequence continues at coordinate 3,770 of CAIXBE010000557.1, read as the reverse complement.
GCTGGATCAGCTTGGGCTGGCGGCGATAAGTCTGGTGGCAGGGGCTGTGGGGGCACTGGTCGCGCATCTGGTCCCGGTCGGGGTCTTGCGGCTGATCATGCCGGTGGTTCTGATCTGCGTCGCGGCGTTCTTTGCGCTGAAGCCGGGGCTTACCGACAGCGCCCGCGCGCCCCGCCTGAAGCCTGCAGTCTTTGCCGCTACGGTCGTTCCGGCCATTGCCGCCTATGACGGCTTTTTCGGGCCGGGCACCGGGTCCTTCTTCATGATGGGGTTTGTGCTGCTGGCGGGCTACGGCATGCTAAAGGCCACGGCCCATACCAAGATGCTGAACTTCGCCTCGAACTTGGGCAGCCTGGTGGTCTTCATCCCTTCGGGCGCGATCTGGTGGGCGGTCGGGTTGGCCATGGCGGCAGCGCAGGTTGCCGGGGCCAGCCTTGGGACTGCCCTTGCGGTGCGCATCGGGGCGCGGTTGATCAAGCCGCTTCTGGTCACCGTCTCTACCGCGATGGCGATCCGGCTGTTGTGGCAGGCCCTGGTGGCGGCCTGAGTCAATGCGACCGGGCACATAATGTCGCACCGGATTGCGCGGCGGGGTTTCCTGCCTATTTCTGTCGGGAAAGGAATATCCCGATGACCGATATCTCTGCCGCCGCGCCTTCCATCGACCGCCACCAGACCCCCAACGGGGTTTCTGACAAGATCGCCCTTGGCATCGTCAAATTCATGCGCCTGTTCGCCGACGCCTTCTTTTCGCGCCGCTACGGTCACCGGGCCGTGGTGCTGGAGACCGTTGCCGCTGTGCCGGGCATGGTCGGGGGCCTGTTGCAGCACCTAAAGGCGCTGCGCCACATCCGCGACGATCAGGGCTGGATCCGCGAGCTTCTGGACGAGGCCGAGAACGAGCGGATGCACCTGATGACCTTCATCCGCATCGCCCAGCCCTCGTTTTTCGAGCGCGCCCTGATCATGCTGGGTCAGGCGGTGTTCTTCAACGCCTACTTCTTCCTGTATCTTTTCGCACCCAAGACTGCCCATCGGGTGGTTGGCTATCTCGAGGAAGAGGCGGTCATCAGCTACACCAGCTATCTGGCGCAGGTGGACAGCGGCGCCACCCCAAACGTGCCCGCACCGCAACTGGCCATTGACTACTGGCACCTTGCCCCCGACGCCCGCCTGCGTGAGGTGATCGTCGCCGTCCGCGCCGATGAGGCGAGGCACCGCGACACCAACCACGGCTTTGCCGACCGGCTGGCAGGCGGTTAAGCCTCGTCCTGCCCCCAACCAGCCCCTTGCATCTCGCGCAGGCGGCTGGCGGTGCGTTCGAACTCGAAGGCCCCCTCACCTTCGATATACAGCCTTTCGGGTTCTTCTGCGGCCGAGGCGATCAGCCGGACCTTTGCCTCATACAGCGCGTCGATCAGGGTGACGAAACGCTTGGCCTCGTTGTAGTTGGCCGAGGAAAGCTGCGGGATATCCTCAAGGATCAAAACCCGCACTGCATGGGCAATGGCCAGAAAATCGGCCGGGCCCAAGGGTTTGGAACACAGGTCCCAGAAACTGGCCCGCCCTACCCCATTGGCAAAGCGTGGCAATTCGACCTTGCGACTGTTCACGTCCAATGTCAGCGGCGCGTCGACAGCCCCACCGGTCAGATCGCCCCAGATCGCGGCGATGTCTGCGGTGGCGCTGCGGGCGGGGTGGAAATAGACCTGCGCGCCTGCCAACCGGTGCTGGCGGTAATCGGTCGGGCTTTCCAGTTCCACCACCTGCAGCCGGTCTTCCAGCAAGGCGATGAACGGCAGAAACAGCGCCCGGTTCAGCCCGTCCTTGTAAAGATCCACCGGCGGGCGGTTCGAGGTGGTGACAATCACGATCCCGGCCGCGAACAGCTTTTCGAACAGCCGCCCCACGATCATTGCATCGGTGATGTCGCGGATCTGCATCTCGTCAAACGCCAGCAGGCGCACATCGCGGATCACCGCTTCGGCCACCGGGTCCAGCGGATCTTCGACCCCGCGCTTGCGTGCTTCGTGCATGCCCTTGTGGACCTCTTGCATGAAGGCGTGGAAATGCACCCGGCGTTTCAACGGGATCTCGCAGGCGTCGTGGAACAGGTCCATCAGCATCGACTTGCCGCGCCCGACCCCGCCCCAAATATAGAACCCCTTTGGCGGAATTACGGGTCTGGCGAACAACCCGGCGAAAAGGCCGACACGGCGGGTGGCATTCGCCTCAAGCCAAAGACGCAGGCTTTCCAGCGCCGGCAGGACCGCGTGCTGGCCCGGATCGGGACGAAGCTTGCCCTCGGCAACGCGGGTCTCGTAGATCTCGGTCAGGGTCTTGCGCATGCCAGAGACTTAGCGGGGCGTGGGCCGCAAGGGAAGCGTCTGCAAATGCAAGAGCGGACCATAACTGGCGCGCTCCCATAGGCCGTGAATTGATCGCTTGCAGGATCGGGCGGTTCGCGGGAATCCTCCGGCGACCCTTCCGACCGGAAAAGAGCCCCGCATGTCCCGCATCGCCCGCATCGAGACCTTCCACAACGAATTCGTCTGTTTTGTCCGGGTGACGGCGGATGACGGTGCCTTTGGCTGGGGTCAGACCTCGACCTACAACGCCGACATCACAGCGCAGGTGTTTCATCGCCAGCTGGTGCCTTGGGCGCTAGGGGCGGACCCTGCCGATATCGCGGGGCTGGTGCATCTGATCGAACGGCGTGAGCACAAGTATCCGGGCAGCTATCGCGCCCGCGCCCTGGCGGGGCTGGACACCGCACTTTGGGACATGGCCGGGCGGCGGGCGGGCAAGCCGGTCGCCAGCCTGATCGGCGGAGGCCCCGGCAAGGTGCGGGCCTACGCCAGCTCGATGAAGCGGGACATCTCGCCAAAGGATGAGGCGGATCGGCTGGTCAGGCTCTGCGCCGAACAGGGATTCACGGCGGCCAAATGGCGGATCGCTGCGGAATGCGGCGAGGATGTCGATGAATGGCCGGGCCGGACGGAAGAGATCATCCCGGCGGTCGCCCGCGCGCTGGGGGACGGGATCGACAAGCTGGTGGATGCGAACTCGGGCTTTTCGGTCAAGCGGGCCATCGAAGTGGGCCGGATGCTGGAGGACAACGGGGTTGGCCATTACGAGGAACCGGTGCCCTATTGGGATTTGGAGGCGACCACGGAAGTCACCGATGCGCTGCGCATTGATGTAACCGGGGGCGAGCAGGATTGGGATCCTGCGACCTGGAAACGCATGATCCAGATGCGCGCGGTCGATGTCGTGCAGCCGGATGTGATGTATATGGGCGGCATCGCCAACACGCTGAAAGTCGCGGCAATGGCGGCGGCGGCGGACCTGCCCTGCACCCCGCATGCGGCGAACCTGTCCTTGGTCACGATCTGCACGATGCATCTTCTGGCAGCGATCCCGAATGCCGGGAAGTATCTGGAACTGTCGATCGAGGGCGATGATTACTACCCGTGGCAGCGCGATCTGTTCGTCGGGCGGCCATTCGAGGTGAGTGCTGGCCATGTCACCGTCCCCGATACCCCCGGCTGGGGGGTGGAGATCAGCCCGGCCTGGCTCGACCGTGCGACCTATACCGAGGCGGCGTTGGAGAGCTTCAAGCCTTCGGCCTACGGTGCGCTCTATCACAAGGCGGGCAAGCCGTGACCCTGGGGGCTCGATGCGGCTCGTCGGTTGCAACGGCCGGGTCGACATGGCCAAGATCAAGCAGGTGATCCGGCGGGACGCGGGGGTCCGGCTGCGGGCCCGGT